>JAQXNQ010000261.1 GCA_029098085.1 Oscillospiraceae bacterium | reverse complement strand
CCTCCGGCGCAGTAGGCCAGCAGCAGACCCTCCCGGGCGGGATGAATGGCGCAGTAGCAGAAGCCCCGGCTGTCATCCTCCTCCAGCACCATGGGTGGGGTGAAGGTTTTGCCGTTGTCAGCGGAGAGGGCCAGAGCCATCGGTGTGCGTCCGCCGGTCCAGATGCCGCCGGGCAGCTCGGTTCTCCCGTTATAGATGGGGACAGGATTCCAGACGACGCAGATCCGCCCGTCCGGCAGCCGCTTCATGGACAGGGGGGAGCAGGGGGAGGTGAAGGCGGAGGGCTGAGCCGAGGTCCAGCTGAGGCCGCCGTCCACGGAATAGCACTCGTACTGCCGTCCCAGATCGGTGCGGAACCAGCCCCAGAGCAGGCCGGGGGAGAGCTCCAGTACGCCCGGCTCCTGCAGACCGGAGCGGCAGTGGGCCAGATCACCCAGCGCGCATTTGCCCGGCAGCTCAAAGAAGGTTCTGCCGTCGTCCTCCGAACAGAACCAGATCACCTCGGCCCTGCCGTCATAGGTAAAGCCCCCGTCCGGTTTGCCGCTGGCCCGGTGGCTGGCGGCGGGAATCAGGATCCGGCCGTCGGAAAGGCGGGTGACCCGGTCGTTGTTGACCACATAATAGCCGTCCTTCGGGGTGCAGCAGACCCGCTCGCTCCAAGTTCTGCCGCCGTCGGAGGAGCGGCGCAGGAACATCTGCATGAGGGTGTAGGTCGTGCGCACCAGATAAAACAGGCCGATGTCACCGTTTGCCATTTCCAGCAGGGACACGGACATGGCGTTGACGCCCGGCTCCTCCTCGCACTTGAGCACAACACCTTCATCGGTAAAGTGCAGCCCATCGTCCACCGAGCGGAGCAGCTTCAGGTCGGTGTAGGCGTGGTCGGCGTTGCTCTTTCCCTTGAAGGCGCTGTAGACAAAGATGATTTCGCCGTTTGGCAGGGTCAGGAAGGCCCCCTCGCTGTTGCGGGGATTGTTTTCGGCAGGGGGCAGGTCGCGGATCATGGTACCTGGCATGATAAATCCTCTCTTTCTGTGATGCGGAAGCAGAAATTGTGCCTCCGGGCAGGGAACAGCTGACAATCTTCTCCCTGATTATAATCCAATCTGTGGTAAAAGGCAACAAATTTTTTCCGGCATCTTTTCCGAACTATTTTTGCTCCGGTGATTGACAGTCAGAAGCGACTATGCTAGAGTATGTGTGAAACGCTTTGCCGGTCATCCGGCAGGATGTGTTCAGGCACGTCACCGTTGTGAACATGCAGATTGCACAGGGAGCTTCCCTGAATAAAAGTGGAGGATAACAATGTTTTTTGTGGATGAAAAACTGGCGGCGCGGACCCGTACCCTGGGCGAGATGCGCTACCGGGATTTACAGACCCTCTTCCCCATGCGTTCCATGGAGAATGCTGCTGGCCCCGACGAGGTCAATCACACCTTCCCCGGCCGGGTCGATGGCGGGGAAATGAATCAGAACGATTTCTTCATTGGTCGCGACCGGTACCTCTGGCTGCAGAAGGAGGTTCAGCTGCCCCAGTGCCCTGAAAACTGCCAGGTTGTGGGCCTCTTTGATTTCGGCAAAACCGGCGGAGGCTTCAACTCCGGCTTTGAATCTCTGCTGTATGTGGACGGCCATCCGTGGCAGGGGGTGGATACCTACCACAACGATGTGATTCTGGACAGCTTCGCCGGCAAAGAGGTGCAGCTGACCTTCATGCTCTGGACCGGTCTGGAGGGCGGAGGCCCTCATGTGACCCACTACCATCAGATGAAGCAGGCGGCCATCGGTTTCCTGGATCTGCCCACCGATCATCTGTATTACTACGCCAAGGCCATTTCCCAGACCGTCAAGCTGCTGCCTGAGAACGCGCCCGAAAAGTATGAGCTGGAAAATGCCCTGAACAAGGCCATCCTGCTGATCGACTGGGACGGGGACTTTTACGGCACCGTTCCGGAGGCACTGGCTTCTCTGGAGGACTCCCTGAGCAAAATGGAGAAGCACACCCCCGTCACCGTTCACTGCGTTGGCCATACCCATATCGACGTGGCCTGGCTCTGGCGGTTGAAGCACACCCGCGAAAAGGCCATGCGTTCCTTCTCCACTGCCCTGCGGCTCATGGAGGAATTTGACGAGTATGTCTTCATGCAGAGCCAGCCCCAGCTGTGCGCCTACATCAAGGAGGACTGCCCCGAGCTGTTTGAGCAGATCAAGGCCAAAGTGGCGAACGGCCAGTGGGAAGCGGACGGCGGCATGTGGCTGGAAGCCGACTGCAACATCTCTTCCGGTGAATCCCTGGTCCGGCAGTTCCTCCATGGCTGCCGCTTTGTCCGGGAGGAATTCGGCACCGAGTGCACCCATCTCTGGCTGCCCGATGTGTTCGGCTACAGCTGGGCGCTGCCCCAGATCATGAAGGGCTGCAACATCAAGACCTTCATGACCACCAAGATCAGCTGGAACCAGTACAACCATCTGCCCCACGATCTGTTCTGGTGGAGAGGCATCGACGGTACCGAGATCCTGACCTATTTCATCACCACCGCTTCGGAGGGTCAGCCTCAGGAGAAATACTTCAGCACCTACAACGGTGACATCAGCAGTGAAGTGATTCAGCACAGCTGGAACATGTTCCAGGATAAGAGTGTCAGCAATGACATTCTGGTTTCCTACGGTCATGGCGACGGCGGCGGCGGATCCACCCGCGGGATGGTCAAGACCGGCCTTGCGCTGGAGAAGATCCCCGGCATCCCCCATGTGAAAATGGGCGGCACCCATGAGTTCTTCGAGAAAATCCATCAGTCGGTGGAGGATACCGATGCCTATGTCCACACCTGGGACGGCGAGCTGTATTTGGAGTATCACCGCGGCACCTACACCTCTCAGGCCCGCAACAAGCGCTGGAACCGCCGGATGGAGCAGAAGCTCTGGGAGACCGAGTGGCTGGGCTGCCTGAATGTACTGCTGGGTGGTACCTATCCCGCTGAGACCATCTACAAGTCCTGGGAAACCGTCCTGCGCAACCAGTTCCACGACATCATTCCCGGCTCCTCCATCAACGAGGTCTATGCCGATTCCGCCGTGGAATATCAGCAGGCCTATGACGCGGTGGATGAGGCCGGCAGCGCCTATACCCTGACCGACGGTTCCGCAGGCGTCTATACCGTTTTCAATCCCAGCAGCTTTGCCCGCACGGACAGCGTGTTCCTGCCGGTTTGCGGCTGCACCGGCTTTGTGGATGACCAGGGCAACGCCCTGCCCACCGCCCGGGCCGACGGCGGCGTGCTGGTGGAGCTGACCATGGCTCCGCTGGAGGTCAGAACCATCCGGGAGGCCGGCAAAATCGAGGAAGCGCCTTCCTCCTTTGAGGTGGATCTGCGGGACGGCTTTGTGGAGACCCCCTTCTACAAGATCATTCTGGACGAAAGTGGCTGGATCAATTCCATCTGGGACAAGGAGGCCTCCCGTGAGGTGCTGGCCGGCCATGGCAACCGGCTGGAGATCTACGAGGATCGTCCCATGAACTACGACGCCTGGGATATCGACATCTACTACAAGGAAAAGCAGGACTTTGCGCTGGCCGCCGGCGCGCCCGCTGTGGTGGAAAACAGCGCCCTCCGGCTGGTGCTGCGGACGGTCTATGCTTACGGTGCGTCCACCTTCACCCAGGACATGATCCTGTATAAGGACAGCCGCCGCATTGACTTTGTCACCGAGGCGGAGTGGCACGAGTCCCACAAGCTGCTGAAGGCGGTCTTCCCGCTGAATGTCCGCACCACCAAGGCGGTGTACGACATTCAGTACGGCCATGTGGAGCGTCCCACCCACTGGAATACCAGCTGGGATCTGGCGAAGTTCGAGGTCTGCGGCCACAAGTGGGCTGAGATGGCCGAGAGCGACTACGGCGTGGCCCTGCTCAACAACTGCAAGTACGGCTACAGTGCCAAGGACAATGTCATGACCCTGAGCTTGCTCAAGAGCGCCAAGTACCCCGACACCGCTGCTGATATGGGCCATCACAGCTTCACCTACAGCCTGCTGCCCCATATGGGCTCCGCTGCCGGTGCCGAGGTGATCGCCGAGGCCAACGCCCTGAATCAGCCCCTGACCTGGCGGAAGGGTGAAAG
>JAQXNQ010000260.1 GCA_029098085.1 Oscillospiraceae bacterium | reverse complement strand
ACCCGCGGCATCAACTCCGGCGGCACCTGGGAAGACCTGACCGAAGGCGACGTCAACTGGGAGGCTGTCATGCCCGCCCTGAAGGCTGCCGGCTTTGACGGCTACCTGACCGCTGAGGTTTTCAAGGCGGACGACAGCATGAGCTATACCGACTACTACAAGAAAGTATCTGACGGCATCGACAAGGTGCTGGGCATGATCTGAACCGGGGAAACCCGTACATACAGGAGGTAATTATCATGAGCAAGAAACTTTGCATCATCGGCTGCGGTCTGATCGGCGGCTATCATCTGGGCCATTTCCTGCAGCGCGACAAGTTCGGTGATTTCGAGCTGGCCGGCTTCTGCGACAAGGTTCTGGCCAAGGCCGAGGCTTTTGCCGAGAAGGCCGGTACCGGTAAGGCCTACACCAACTTCATCGACATGTACGATGAGGTTCAGCCCGACGCCGTGTTCATCTGCGTGCCCCCCACCTGCCACGGCATCATCGAGTTTGAGACCATCAAGAGAAACATCCCCTTCTTCGTGGAGAAGCCCCTGGCTCTGGATATGGGCCTTGCCAAGGAGCTGGTACGCCAGGTTGAGGCCAAGGGCCTGATCGCCGCCTCCGGCTTCCAGTGCAGATACGACAGCATCAACGAGGCTGCTAAGGAGTACATCAAGACCCACGAGATCATGCACGTCTGCGCTTCCCGTGTCGGCGGCATTCCCGACGCTGAGTGGTGGAACGTAAAGTTCACCTCCGGCGGACAGCTGGTTGAGCAGACCATCCATCAGATGGACATGCTCCGCTACCTGCTGGACGATGAGCCCGACACCGTTTACTCGGTTGCCACCCGCGGCCACATCACCCAGGAGGAGAACCCCGGTTACTTTACCGATGACCTGTCCACCACCCTGATCACCTTCAAGAGCGGCCTCACCGCCACCATGATGACCGGCTGCTACTCGCTGGACGGCGCTTCCTGGGATTCCAAGATGACCTTCGGCTCCAGAAGCTCCCGCATGGACTATGTCCTGTGCAGCAGAGTCACCACCTACGGCGACATCGAAGAGGACAAGGCCGCTGAGGTTGCCGGCATCATCAAGGGCGACGGCACCCAGAGAAAGAACGAGAACGAGGTCGGCGTGACCACCAGAACCGCCAACGACTTCGGCGTTGACTGCGACCGCACCTTCCTGGACGCTGTCATCTCCGGCGATCCCTCTAAGATTCGTTCTCCTTACGCTGACGCCTATAAGAGCGTCGCCTTCACCATCGCCTGCAACAAGTCCATGGAGACCGGCCTGCCTGTCAAAGTGGAATATTGAGCAGATAGCCTGTCTTGAGATTTTGCCTGTCTTACGGAAAGAACCGCAGCGGAAATGTGAAGTCCGCTGCGGTTCTTCCGTTCTGCGCGCCTCAGAAGGTCAGTCTGCGCAGGGTGGGCTCGATTTTTTCGGTATAGTTTTCCAGAGCGTGGGTGATGATCTCGACGGCTTCTTCAGCACCGGCCACATCATCCACCGCCGTGGTTTTGTTCTCCAGGGCCTTGTAAACCTCAAAGAAATGCTGCATTTCCTGATAGAGATGGGCGGGCAGCTGCCGGATGTCGGTGTAGCCGTTGTAGGTGGGATCGTTGAAGGGAACGGCGATGATTTTTTCATCGTAGGCGCCGTTGTCCATCATCTTGATGACACCGATGGGGTAGCAGCGCACCAGCGTCAGCGGGATGATGGGCTGAGAGCAGAGCACCAGCACATCCAGCGGGTCGCCGTCCGCGCCGTAGGAGCGGGGAATGAAGCCGTAGTTGGCGGGGTAGATGGTGGAGGTATAGAGGATGCGGTCCAGAATCAGAAGGCCGGTTTCCTTGTCCAGTTCGTATTTTTCCTTGCTGCCTTTGGAAATTTCAATGACGCAGACGAAGTCGCGGGGCGTCACGCGCTTGGGGCTGATGTCGTGCCAGATGTTCATGACAGGTCTCCTTTCAGATGTGGCCCCTCCCTCCTGTTCAGACCCTTAAGGCGGTGTCCTCCGCTCATGGCCGGAACAGAGCTCAGAAAAGAAATTGACAGGCTTCACCCTGAAGCCTGTCCCAGATAAAATGAGATGGAGTTAAATTATAAAGGAGGGGGATTGAATTAGAAACAATGAATCGTTGTTTCCAGACTTAGTATAACATAGATGGAAAAGAGATATGTGAAAAAACTGTTAATAAACGGTTCCGGTCATTTTTCTCCCTTTTCTTTTCTGGACAGCCGGAGCTGCCGGAAAAAATCAGACAGAAGCGCAGCGGATTCCTCCGCCCGTACGCCGCCCTCCACCAGCGGATGGTGGTTGAAGGGCTGGCTGAACAGATCGGTCAGTCCGCCGCAGCAGCCGGCTTTGGGGTCGCTGGCGCCGTAGACCACCCGGCGGATGCGGGCGTTGATGATGGCGCCGGCACACATGGGACAGGGCTCCAGCGTCACATAGAGAGTTCCCTTGTGGAGCCGCCAGCCCTTCAGCGTTTTGCAGGCCTGTTCGATGGCCAGCAGCTCAGCATGGGCGGTGGCCACCCGATCCAGCTCACGGCGGTTGCAGGCCGCTGCGACCACCTGATCCTCCCACACCAGCACGGCGCCCACGGGCGTCTCTCCCAGGGCGGCTGCGGCACGGGCCTGCTCCAGCGCCAGCCCCATATAGTAAAAATCCTTTTCGTCCGCCATCAGGAGATCACCTGCATATTGCGCACGATCTGCACCAGCCAGAGCAGCGCAGCGGCCAGCATGGGCGTACTGGTCAGGCAGATCCGGAGCTTGCGGCGGAAGGGCAGCGCCTGCCCCTGCTTGTCGCTCAGGATGAAGGCGTTGTGATTCCACCGGCAGAACAGGGTGAAGCCCGCCAGGCCGACGGCCAGCAGCGCCATCAGCAGCGCAGCGGAAACGGCGGTGTGCTGATCGCCCGGGAGCAGATGCTGCAGTCCCTCCAGCAAAACCGGCAGGGCATTGGTAAGCAGGTGACAGCCCACGGCGGTGCGCAGGGAGCCGGTGCGGAGATAGACATAGCCAAACAGCAGTCCCAGCACAAAGCCGTTCAGGTCGTTGGTGAAGGTGTACTGGATCAGGCCGCTGCAAAGCGCGGAAAAGAAGAGGGCAAAGCTGTCGCCCTGCCGCCGCAGGGCCTGCAGCAGACAGCCACGGAACAGCAGCTCCTCAAAAACCGCGGGAAGCAGGATGATTCTCAAAAGGTACAGAAAAACAGCCGCCGGACGGGTCGGAATGGGGCTGCCCGGCGTCAGCTCCACCAGATGGCAGAACTGCAGAATCCCCTGCTGCACCTGAATGGCACAGACTGACAGCGCACCGATACCGGCCGAGAGCATCAGCGAGCAGAGCACCGATCGGTTTGCCGAGGAGCTGGGGGCGGTCTGCTGCACGGGCGGCTGCAGCATGGCTCTCATCAGCAGGAGAACGACCGACACGCTCAGCAGGTACAGCAGAATTTCCTTGATTTCCCGCACCGGTTCCACGGCTGCAGTCAGTCCGCTTGTTCCGAACAGCGCGGAGCACAGCGCCATCAACATGGAGGCAAAAA
>JAQXNQ010000259.1 GCA_029098085.1 Oscillospiraceae bacterium | reverse complement strand
GGGTGCAGTGGAACGGCGTGTGGTACTACCTCGGCGAAGGCGGTGCCATGCTGCAGAGCCGCTGGCTGCTGTGGAACGATGCGTGGTACTACCTCGACTCCAATGGCACCATGCTGGCTGGCCGCTGGCTGCAGTGGAACGACGCATGGTATTATCTCGGCACCGACGGCGCCATGCTGACCAACACCGTCACCCCTGACGGCTATAAGGTCGATGCCAGCGGCGTCTGGGTGAAGTGATTCTGAGGCTGGAACAGCCTGAGCGCATGATATGAAAAGGGCGCTGTCACACGGCATCGTGCGGCAGCGTCCTGAGATGAAGGCATCCGAACGGGGTTCCCGGGAGGGTGCCTTTTGCTTTATGGTGAAGCCCGGCAGCGGATTGCGGCGTCGGCACGACAGGCCGGTGGAACACGCCTCTTTTGCTCATTTCCCGTCCCGGTAGCTGCTGGGGCTTGTGCCATACTGCGCCTTGAATACGTTGGAGAAATAGGCGGAATTGGAGAAGCCGGCCATTTCGGAGATTCTGGAGAATGTCGTTTATATCAACCGTATAGCAGTCAGGGGCGCCAGCATGGTGCCCCTGACTTGCTTTTGGCAGCGCGGTTAGCCGTCCGCAGATGCTGCCGGTGATATGATATTGTCGGCCGAAAGGATCAGCATGATGATCTGGCCGTTCTGCCCATCAAAGCAGGCAGTGGAGGAGGTCTTGCTGCCTGCTTCTCATTCTGTCAGATCGTTATGCAGGGTACAAACGAAAAGAACAGCCGGTTTCAGGACATCGGGACAACATATCCATCAATTTATCCGTCTTACCAGTTCTCAAAGCTGTTACAAATAAATAAATTCTCTCTTTTTAGATATAGATATTGATATTTTAACGCTGTTGGTGCATAATGTCAAAAGATGTCGAAGATTATTATTGATTCGAAATCTGTAACCACATAACCGGAAAACGGGGAGCGGGATCAGGCTTCGGAAATGGACAAGGATACATGGAGAAGCTGCGATGTACAGTACCGAAGAAGTGATAAAGTCGAAGCGGAAATTCGGGCGGCGCCGCCTGGAAGGCAGCCGTCAGGAAGAGAGGAGTTTCCGTCAGATGGTAGAAAGGAAATTTTCAATGCAGATGAGAAAGCGCGTGAATATTCGTTGGCAGCTGGTCCTGTATGACATGGGCATTCTGGCCGCCGTGGATCTTCTGCTGCTGGTGTTTTCCGGAAGCAGGCTGAGCGCCGGCGGTGTTGCGGCTCAGTTCGCCATTGCCGGGGTCTGCATTTTCGTGGTCAGACTGCTGGGCAATGTCTACGGCCAGATCTGGAGGTACGGCGGTATTCAGTGCTATATCCGTCTGGTGATGGTAGATGCAGCGGCGTTTCTGCTGACCATTCTGGTGGAGAGAAGCCTGCCGGTGGAGCACATGGCATCTCCTACCGCTCTTTGCTGCCCCGGGGAACAGAGAACCTGCTGGTGGCCGGGCGGTGCATCGGCGCGGACCGGCAGATCATGGGCTCCCTGCGGGTGATGCCCTGCTGCCTGATCACCGGAACGGCGGCAGGCGCAGCAGCGGCGGAGGCAGTCCGCAGCGGTAAAGCCCTCAGGGAGATCGACATCCGGGCGCTGCAGCGGCGTCTGCGCGGGCTGGGACTGTATTTCCACGAAGCCCCGGAGAAGGACTGCGAAGGGAGGACGGAGCATGCCAGAGATGAATAAGGGCGTACAGAGCGGCGGAAACGCCGCCCGTCTGCCCTGCGAGGTGCTTCGCTGGCCGAAGGATCCCGCCTATGCCGAGGACATCCGGCAGTTTCAGGGGTGTCCGACCATCGCCGTGACCCGGAGCGGGCGGATTTATCTGGGCTGGTATGCGGGCGGTGTCCGGGAGCCGGACATGGACAACTACAACCTGCTGGTTTACAGCGATGACGGCCTGACCTGGTCCGATCCGGTGCTGGTGATTCCCAGCAGCCGGGAAAACCGGGTTCACGCGCTGGACATTCAGCTGTGGGTTTCGCCGGACAACCGGCTCTATGTCTACTGGGTGCAGAACGACGCAAAGCCCGCGCCGAACATTCTGCCGTCCTACCCGGCCTCTCAGCCGGCTGTCTGTTCGGGCGGCTTTCTGTTTGACGATTTTGTCCACGCGGAGTGGATGATCTGCTGCGAAGATCCCGATGCAGAGGAGCCGGAGTTTTCGGCACCCCCGGTACCTGTACCGGGGCTTTCTGCGGAACAGACCCCTTGTGCTGCGGGACGGCTCCTGGCTCCATTTCAACTACAGCCAGCTGGACGACCGGTACTGCTGCAGCATCTCGTCGGATCAGGGCCGCAGCTTTCGCCGCTTTGAGGGCAGCCGGAAGCTTCCCACTCAGTTTGACGAGCCTATGGCCTATGAGCGGCTGGACGGAAGCATCCGGATGCTGGCGCGCACCTCGGAAGGGGAGCTGGCGGAGTCCCTGTCCCGGGACGGCGGCAGAACCTGGTCGGAAGCCAGGCTCAGCGGAATCGCCAACCCGGGCAGCCGCTTTTTCATTTCCCGCACTCCGTCCGGCCGGGTTTTGCTGATCAACAACGATTGCCGCACCGGCCGGACCCATATGACCGTCTCCCTCTCGGAGGATGACGGTGTGACCTGGACTTGCCGGAAGCTCATCGATAACCGGAACTGGGTGTCCTATCCGGACGCGGATTTTTACGGCGGGCGGATTTACATGACCTACGACCGGGATCGCCTCGGGGCAAAGGAGATTCTGTTTCTCTCCTTCCGGGAGGAGGACATCATGGACGACGAAAAGCCGCTCTGCCCGCAGACCGTCAGCAGACCGGACGGCGGGGGAAGCGGTTCCTGAGGGTACAGTACAGCTGAAAATCCAATGCCCCCCGCCGGTTTCATTCCGGCGGGGGGCATTTCCGTGCTGTTTTCAGGAGGGTTTGTATGAAGCGAAGCGTTCAGCGGGAGCTCAGGCGATCCAGGCGCCGGTTTCGTCTACCCTGTAGCCGTCAATGACGGTGCTGACAGCCATGGAGCCGTCTTCAGTCAGGTAGTACCAGACGCCCTTCCACTGCACCCACTGGCTGGCAGCCATTTTGCCGCTGCCGGTCAGGAAGTACCACTGGCCGTTCCACAGCACCCAGCTGTTGGCAGCCATGGCGCCGCTGCCGGTCAGATAATACCAGCCGCCGTTCCACTTGACCCAGCCGGTGG
>JAQXNQ010000258.1 GCA_029098085.1 Oscillospiraceae bacterium | reverse complement strand
GAGTATTTCCGCCATTACTGCAATTTCTTCCGGGATCACGGCTACGACACCGTGTCCTTTGAGTGCTGCACCGGCGGCATCCTGCCCGGCTCCGGCGCCCTGGGCAATCCCAATCACCCGCCCGCCATCCGGGACATGGCCGATTTCAAGGCCTACCCCTGGGAGGGCCTCTGCGACCGGTATTTTGAGGTCTACGGCAAATACTTCCGCGCCTTGCGGGACAGCATGCCCGCCGGCATGAAGGCCATCGGCGGCGTGGGAAACGGTGTTTTCGAGTGTGTTCAGGATCTGGTGGGTTACCAGAATCTCTGCTACATCGGAGCAGACGACGAGGAACTGTACGACGCCCTGTTCAACACCCTGGGTGACCTGCTCTCTCAGATCTGGAGCCGGTTCATGAAGGAGTTCGGCGACATCTACTGCGTCCTGCGGTTCGGCGACGACCTGGGCTACAAGAGCAACTCGCTGCTTTCCACCGATGACATCCGCGCCCACATCCTGCCCCAGTACAAAAAGATCATCGACATCGTCCACAGCCACGGCAAGCCCTTCCTGCTGCATTCCTGCGGCTGCATCTTCAATGTCATGGATGACATCATCGCCTGCGGCATCGATGCCAAGCATTCCAATGAGGATCAGATCGCCCGCTTCCCCGAGTGGGTGAGCCGGTACGGCGGCCGCATCGGCAACTTCGGCGGCATCGACGTCAATGTGGTCTGCTCCGCCTCCAGAGCGGAGATGAAGGAGTACATCACGGACGTGATCCGCGCCTGCCAGGGCCACGGCGGCTTCGCCTTCGGCACCGGCAACTCCATTCCCGACTATGTCCCCGCCGACAGCTACCTGACCATGGTAGAGATCGTCCGGGAGTATAGGGGAGACTTTCATTAAGTGAATAGTTAATAGTGAAGAGTTTTGGTAAACCGCTCACTTCGTTCGCTCAAATAGTGTGACGGAAAGTGGCTCGTCCTGTTTGGCTCGTGTGCGTGACCATTTGGTTTTCAGTTATGAGTGAATAGTAGCTTGAACGGTAGCTGCACATTCTTCTGAAACGTACAGCCTGAAATCAGGACAGAACCTGCCCGGTTTTATCCATAACTACTTCACTCTTCACGATCGATCAGCGCCTGTGTGGCATTAGCGCAAGAGCTTCCAAATTTCGCCAGTATTCAAGGGGCGAAGCCCCGATTCACCTCCACTATTCACTGTTCACTCTTCACTAAGCATGCGCCCGGCGGGAACACCGCCGGGCGCATGCTTTAGATTTCGCTGTCGTGGACGACCCGGGTCTCGATGACCTTGTGAACATATTCCCGCACCGCCTGATGCAGGGGATGGGACTGGTAATGCTCCTGAGCGGCCTTGTCGGCAAACTCACTGTAGAGGCAGAGATCCATGCCCTTGGGGTTGTAATTGACCGTGACCTCGGCCTTCAGCAGACCGTCGATCCGGCCCACCAGGGCTTCCAGCCGCTCCTTGATGATGGCGGCGTTTTCCGCTTTGGTTTTGCCCTCGGCGGTTTCCTTCAGATTCCAGAGTACAATATGTCTGACCATGACGCTCCTCTTTTCCTGTATGTATTAAAGTGTTCCGGCAATGCCTTTTAAGTATTCCCGGAAGGCGGAGCCGGTTTCCGGGTGGGACAGGCCCACCTCAACGATGGCCTGCAGAATGCCCAGCTTGCTGCCCATGTCGTAGCGGCGGCCCTCGAAGTCCACGCCGATCATGGTTTCGCGCTGCGCCAGCACCTTCATGGCGTCGGTCAGCTGCAGCTCGCCGCCCACACCGTAGGGAATGCTTTCCAGAATGTCAAAGATCTGCGGCGGCAGCACGCAGCGTCCCAGAATCGAATAAAGGGAGAAGGCCTGCTCGGGAGTGGCGGGCTTTTCCACCATGTCGGTGATTTTGAACTGCCGGCCGGACAGAGGCTCCACCTTCATGGAGGAGTACTTTTTGATCTGCTCGGGGGTGACCTCCTTGATGCCCACCACGCCCAGTCCATACTGGTCGTAGGCGTCGCAGAGCTGCCTGCAGACGGGGTTTTCCCCCAGAATCACGTCGTCGCCGTACAGCACCGCAAAGGGCTCATTGCCCACGAAGGATCTGGCGCAGAGGATGGCGTGGCCCAGCCCCCTGGTTTCCTTCTGGCGGACATAGGTGATGTTGGCGAGGCTGGAAATGGCCACCATCTGCTCGTACAGCTCGGTTTTTCCGGCAGCCAGCAGCCGCTGTTCCAGCTCAGGGGAGCGGTCGAAATGATCCTCCACCGTGGTTTTGCCTCGGCTGGTGATGATGAGGATATCCTCAATGCCGCTGCGTGCCGCTTCTTCGACGATGTACTGAATGGCCGGCTTGTCCACGATGGACAGCATTTCCTTGGGCATGGCCTTGGAGGCGGGAAGCACCCGGGTTCCCAGACCGGCGGCGGGGATGACTGCTTTTCTGATTTTCATGGAAAAACTCCTTCCGGGGTATTTTTCGAGGTCAGAATCCGATCTGAAGCAGCAGGGAGGTGATGAGGGCGGAGGCGGCCATGGACAGAATCATGGTTGCCGCGACCGCAATGATCACCGCCAGCTTGCTGGTGCCGCCCTTGGCAGAGAGGCGGGTGCTGTAGTCCGGCGCTTCGCTCTGCCCGGCGCGGAGCTTCTTCACATCCCTGAAGACCTTGTCCGAGTACAGCCGATTGGCCGTGGTGGCCAGAGCCAGCTTGAGGCCCAGAGAAAGGAAAGAGAAGAGGTTGGCCAGCAGAACGAGCTTGTTGGCGTCAATGTTCAGGGTGGCCAGGATGGAGGCGTTTTCATCCACCATCATGGCCATGGATTCCAGCGTGATCAGGGTGGAGGGCGCCGACAGAATCAGGCTCAGGATCAGCACGATGATGCCCGCACCCCACATCTTCCGGTAGATCAGGTAGTAAAAATCCAGGAAAAAGGCCGGCCAGTTCCAGGTGGCGATTTTTTTGGAGGTCTTGAATTCCTTGAATTTGGGCAGGAAATAGTGGGTGTTTTCGCCCACATAGATGGCCAGATCGTGAACCGGTACACCGTCGATTTCCTCGTCGGGGGAGAGTCCGCCGAAGGGGGTGGTGTAGGGATTATAGGCCATCTGATGGAACGGCTGCTGGGAGCTCTCCGCCTGATTGGGCGTTTCGCTGATCTCATCGCCCTGCCGGTTCAGGGGATTGCCGCAGACCTCGCAGAACAGCCGGTCGGGGGGATTGACCGTCCCGCAGCGGCTGCAGCGCAGGGGCGCCATGCCGTCATAAATCCGCTCGCTTTCGGGGCGGCTGTCGGCAGCAGGCTGAGGAGGCTGCCAGGACTGGCCCTTCTCGTGCAGCTCGGTCAGCACACAGCCGCCGCTCTGGCGGACACAGTCTCTGTGGTAGGGCGCGCCGCAGTCGGGGCAGATCAGGATCTCGTCGGTGGGCTCAAATTCTTTGTGACAGTAAGGACACTGGACGCCTTTGTATTTAAACATGGATCACTCGGCCTTTCCGGCGCGCTGGGCGCGTCTTTGGTTTGTGCACAGGGATGCCGGACGGCCTCCCTGTGCAGGTCCGGTTGGTTTGCTGCTTCTTTCGGGCGCAGGGCGCCGTCAGAGCGGGGGTTTTGTTGATATTATAGCATAATTGGGTGCCGATAGCAAACAATTCTTTTCAAACAAATCTTTACATAATTCTGAAGTTCGATTATAATATATAGTGTTGCAGTCTGCGCCCGGCGCGGACAGGATGAATCATAACGGAGGATTGCTATGCTGAGGCACTGAATACGGGGTTCCCCGTGAAAAAACGGGCTTAGAAAGAAAACAAGCAATACGATAAAAAACGGAGGAACAACTATGATTGAACTGGAAGAACGCGCACTGGTGCTGCGGAATATGCGGCCCGACCTGGATGAGCTGGCGTCTGCCCTGGGCGTCGAGAAGATGAAGCTGGAAATTTCCGAGCTGGAGCAGAAGGCTGCTCAGCCCGGTTTCTGGGATGATCCCGAAGAGTCCCAGAAGGTGCTCAAGCGCACCGGCTCCCTGAAATCCTCTCTGGAGGAGTATCAGAACCTGCTGACCCTGTGGGAGGACGCCGTCACCATGATTGAGATGGCCGAGGAGGAGGAAGACGCCTCCCTGATTCCCGAAATTGACGAAACCATGCACAAGCTCACCAGCGGCATGGAGACCCAGCGGCTTTCCACCCTGCTGTCCGGCGAATACGACAGCAAGGACGCCATCCTGACCTTCCACGCCGGTGCCGGCGGAACCGAGGCCCAGGACTGGGCCGAGATGCTCTACCGGATGTACAACCACTGGGCCGATGCCCACGGCTACAAGGTCACCCTGCTGGACTATCTGGACGGCGATGAAGCCGGCCTCAAGAGCGCCTCCATTCAGGTGGAGGGCCACAATGCCTACGGTTTCCTCAAGTCGGAGGACGGCATTCACCGGCTGGTGCGGGTTTCGCCCTTTGACGCCTCCGGGCGGCGGCAGACCTCCTTTGCCTCGCTGGAGGTGATGCCGGTCATGGAGGAGCTGGACACCACCATTGAGATCCGCCCCGAGGATCTGCAGGTGGACGTTTACCGGGCCAGCGGCGCCGGCGGACAGAAGGTCAACAAGACCTCTTCGGCTGTCCGGATCACCCATCTCCCCACCGGCATCGTCGTGGCCTGTCAGGTGGAGCGGAGCCAGTACCAGAACAAGGATATGGCCATGCGGATGCTGAAGGCCAAGCTGCTGCAGATCAAGGAGCGGGAGCATCTGGACAAGATTGAGGACATCCGCGGCGACCAGAAGGCTATCGGCTGGGGCTCTCAGATCCGTTCCTATGTCTTCATGCCCTATACCATGGTCAAGGATCACCGCACCAGCTTTGAAACCAGCAATGTCAATGCCGTCATGGACGGCGATCTGGACGGCTTCATCAACGCCTATCTGAAGGCTCTGGCTCACGGGGATCTGAAGGAATAAGCGCACGCCGTTTGCGTTTTGTACGGTATCCGGCAGGTTTTGCACGGCTTCCGCATGCGGGGCTGCTGAAGGCAAAGCCTGCCGCGGCTTTTTGTCAAAAGAGGTGTTTTTATGGATCACCGCTCTGAACAGCAGATGATGGAGCTGATTCTGGACACCGCCCGGCGGGACGACCGGATCCGGGCGGTCTGGATGAACGGCTCCCGGGCCAATCCGGGCGCGCCCCGGGATCGGTGGCAGGACTTCGACATCGTGTACGCCGTGCGGGAGTATCAGAGTTTTCTCGCGTCTCCCGAGTGGGTGGACTGCTTCGGACCCCGGATCATCATGCAGACCCGCTCGGATCAGGAGGAGGAAGGGGCCGACTTCTCCGACTGGTACATCTATCTAATGCAGTTTGCCGACGGCAACCGCATCGACCTGTCTCTGGTGCCGCTGGAGCGGGCAGAGGTGCATTTCCTCTCCGACCGGATGCGGGTGCTGCTGCTGGACAAGGACGGCCTGCTGCCGGCTGTGCCGCCCTCCACCGACGCCGATTATCTGCCAAAGAAGCCTTCCCGGCAGTTGTTTCACAACTGCTGCAACGAATTCTGGTGGGTCAGCACCTATGTGGTCAAGGGCATCTGGCGGCGGGAGCTGCCCTACGCCCAGAACCTGTATCACGGTGCGGTGCGGGAGGCCTTCGACCAGATGGTATGCTGGAAGATCGGATATGACCACGGCTTTTCGGTGAATCCCGGAAAGTGCGGCAAGTACTTTGAGCGGTATCTGCCGCCGGAGGATTGGGCGCTGCTGAAGGAAACCTATCATGCAGGGGACTACGACGCGCTGCTTCGCTGCCTGCTGACCATGGGGGAGCTGTTCCGCCGGTGGGGAACCGAGCTGGCGGACGCCTTCGGCTATGACTACCCCAGCCGGGAGGACCGACTGGTCACCGCCTATCTCTGCTGCGGCGGCGATCCGGAGAAGCTTGGACAGGAGGAGAAGGCTGATGTTTGAGATTACGAGACTGCCGATGAAAAAGCTGCTGAACACCCGGGATCTGGGCGGATTTCCGGCAGCGGACGGCAGAACGGTCCGTCCCGGACGGCTGATCCGCAGCGGTGAGCTGTGGTCGGCTGCTCCGGAGGATCTGCAGGCGCTGAAGGAGCTGGGCGTGGCGCTGGTGGTGGATTTCCGCACCTCGCTGGAGCGGAGCCAGCATCCCGACCCGGAGATTCCCGGTGCTGTGAACCTCCATCTGCCCATTCTGGACGAGAGCACGGTGGGCGTCACCAAGGAGCAGGAACAGGAGGACGGCCTGGTGCGGATGCTGACCCGGCTGACCAGCCAGCCCGGCGGCGCGGAGGCCTACATGGCCGGCGTCTACGGCGACATCATCGAAAGTCCCTTTGCCCGGAGTCAGTACCGCCGCTTTTTCGAGATGCTGCTCGGGCAGCGGGAGGGCGCCGTCCTCTGGCACTGCAGCGCGGGCAAGGACAGGGCCGGAACCGGCGCGGCGCTGGTGCTGACGGCTTTGGGCGTTTCCCGGGAGCTGGTGATGGAGGACTATCTGAAGGTCAACGAGTTCACCGCCCCCGTGATCGATCTGCTTGCGGAGGAGGTGCTCCGCAAGACCGGCAGCGCCGAGGCGGCGCAGGCCTCCCGGGATCTGACCGGCGCCCGTCCCGAGTACCTGCAGTCGGTTCTGGACCGGATCGATCGGGATTTCGGCGGCATGGACGCTTTCCTCCGGCAGGAAATGGGCCTGGACGCGGAAAAGCTCCGGCTGCTGCGAGACATGTATCTGATGAATTGAATCCCGAAACAGTGAAACGCTCCCCCACAGTCCAAGTGACCGCGGGGGAGCGTTCTGTTTACAGGCTATTCTCAGCGCGCATCTCTTTACAGCGCCCTGAGGAATCCCTCCAGCAGCGAGGCAATCCGCGCGTGTCCGGCATCGGAGGGGTGCAGGCCGTCGGGACAGTATTTCTCCTGAATCACCGGCACGCTGGGCTGAATGCCGCTGACCCGGAACAGATCCAGCACCGGCAGGGCGTAGTAGGCCGCCACCTGCTGCAGGGCGTTCACATAGCTTTCCAGATGGTCGGCGGGGTCGGCGCTGGGCGCTCCGTCCACCAGCCGATCCTCCTCCAGCCGGTGGATGGGTGTCATGATGACGATGAGCTGGTCGGGGAACCGCTCCAGCAGGGTCTGCATCAGCAGATGGCAGCCGCCATAGAAGGTCATGGGGGTGCGGTCGTCAAAGCTGCCCAGAGGGGCGTCTCCGTGGCCGAAATCGTTGGTGCCGCCGAACACGACGGTGATGTCCGCGTCGGGATCCATCTCAGGGGCCCGCAACTGAAAATCGATGTCATAGGGCTCGTTGGGGCCCTCCGGCCGGTAGGTGGACTGGCGGGCGATGCGGGTGCCGCCGATGCCGTAATTGCGGGCGGCGGCCAGACCAGCCCGGGCCTTCAGCTGCTGGTGAAACGCGGCTTCCGGGCAGGAGGTGCCGCAGCCTTCGGTGATGCTGTCGCCGAGAAAATTGATTTTTTTGCCTTTCAGTTCCATAGAGATGTTCCTTTCAGAATTTTTTGGGAATAAAGCCTTCGAAGATGGGGGTGACGCCTTCCTTGCGCAGCGCGTCATACTGCTCCTGTGTCCGGACCGTCCAGGAGACCTCCCGGGTGCCGAACATCTGCTTTGTCAGCCGCAGAGCGGGATTCCGCCGCCCCGCCACGTCATAGGCGATGAAATCGGGTCGGACGGCGGCGTTGTCCAGCAGCAGCCGCGTGGCCAGCAAACCGGGCAGGCTTTTTCCGTGGAAGCTCCACCGGGGAGAAACCAGCAGTCCCCGCACCACATCGGGACGGTTCTTTTTAAACCAGCGCACGGCCTGCGGGTCGAAGGATTCGATGGTATAGGGGCCGCCGTATTGATCCAGCAGCCCGGCCACCCTGGGGCAAAGCTCGTCTGCATTGCCCTGAACGGTCTTCAGCTCGACGATCAGCGGGACCCGGCCGCTCACCAGCCGCAGTGCTTCGGCAAAGGTGGGGAGCTTCTGCTCCGAGCTGCCCACCCGGATGTCTGCCAGCTCGGCCAGATCGCACTGGCTGATGAGCCGGTCGTCGCCGCAGAGCCGCTTCAGGCTGTCGTCATGGTGGAGCACCATCTCTCCGTCCCGGGTCAGCCGCACGTCCAGCTCGATGCCGTATCCCTGCTCCGCCGCCGCCTCATAGGCCGCCAGGGTGTTTTCGGGAATGGTCTGATCCTTTTTGTACAGGCCCCGGTGGGCATAGTCCCATTTTTCAAAGGGCGCCATCCGCTGCTGTCCGTCGGGGTTGGGGGCCAGAATGAACAGCCAGGCCGCCAGCAGCAGGACGGCCAGAATCAAAACTGCAATCAGAATCCACATGGCGAGGTCTCCTTTCTCATTCCAGCAGCAGGGTGCAGAGGGTGCCGCCTTCGGTCTCCAGCAGCAGATGCAGGGACTGGCCTTTCAGAGCCTCCAGAGGCTGCAACCAGCGCAGCTCCACCTTGCCGTCGGGCAGAGTGACGGGGGAGAAGTCCTCAAAGCCGTACCCCGGCAGGGCTTTGGGCGTGGCGTACAGATTATGAACCTGTTCACAGATTGCCGCCCGCAGGGTGCTGCCCTCCGGCAGGTCGGCCGCCAGCAGCATCCTTCCGCCCATGGACAGGCCATGGGTCAGCAGGGAACCGGTCCTGCCGGGGGCGGCCTGCCAGCCCGCCAGCCTGTCGGGATCCATCACATACCGCATCAGGGAGGACTCCCGGTAGTTGGTGTGGGGGCCGCTGCCGCCCATGTAGTAGAAGTAGGCCTTTCCGTCCCTGAAAACCGGCGCGCTGGCGTAGATGCAGCAGCAGTCGGGAACGCCGCTGCCGTAGCAGCCCTCGCTGCGGGGAATCAGAGCCTGTCCGGGGGCAATCCGCTCCCAGTGGAGCAGGTCATGGCTCAGGGTCAGCTGGCAGTCCACCAGG
>JAQXNQ010000257.1 GCA_029098085.1 Oscillospiraceae bacterium | reverse complement strand
GGCTGAAGGAGGAGCTGCCGCTGCTGAAGCCCTTTTATGATTTTCTGGTTCATGTGGGCGAGGTGCAGGCGGCGCACGGCTCCTGAGGTGCTGCCAGGAACCCGCTCCGACCTTTTCAGACAGGAATCACCCTGCTTCATCGAAATCTCCCGGTTTTGCCGGGGGATTTTTTCTGCAAGATTTTCCGAAAAAGGTGTTGACAAGCGGGTCTATCCATGATAGACTAAGTTCAGAAAGAAGGTCTATCCAGAATAGACCTAAAAGAAAGGGGCATTTGTATGGGACATTTGACACTGGCAGAGGGGGAGCTTCGGTTCGCCGAGCTGATCTGGGAGCGGGAACCGATTCCCTCGGGGGAACTGGTACGGCTCTGCGAGGAAAGCTTCGGCTGGAAGAAGTCCACCACCTACACCGTTTTGAAAAAGCTCTGCAGCCGGGGGTTTTTCAAAAACGAGCAATCCATCGTCACGGCGCTGATCTCCCGGGAGGAATATGAGGCCATCCAGAGTGAAGCCTTCGTGCAGGACACCTTCGGCGGCTCACTGCCCCGGTTCCTGACGGCATTCATGAGCCGCCAGAAGCTTTCCGACCGGCAGATCGAGGAGCTGCGGAAGCTGATCGACGACTATCGGGAGGAGTGATGAGCATGGCCGCACTGGAAGCGCTTTTTCGCACGGTGCTGCAGATGAGTCTCACCGGCTGCTTCGTCATCCTGATCGTCCTGCTGGCCCGGCTCTGCCTGAAGCGGGCGCCGCGCATCTTCTCCTACTGCCTGTGGGCGGTGGTGCTGTTCCGGCTCTGCTGCCCGGTCTCCTTTGAAAGCAGTCTGAGTCTGGTACCGCAGCTTTCCCGGCAGACGGTCAGCCGATCGGTACAGGTCATCCCCCCTCCGGCAAAGCTTTCAAATACGGTCACAGTGCCTGTGACGCCTTCCTCCGACCTGCCGAAAGAAACAGAAAAGGCGGAGAAGGCTTCTCTGCCCACGGCGATGCAGCTGGGCAGCCTCCTTTGGGCAGCGGGAGGTGCCGCCATTCTGGGCGGCGGCATCCTCTCTGCCCTGCGGCTGAAAAAGCGTCTGCGGGACGCGGTGCCGGAAGAGGACGGCGTTTACGAGGTCCCGGGGCTGGAAACGCCCTTTGTCTTCGGACTGCTTCATCCGCGGATCTACCTGCCCCAGGGGCTGGACGCCGCTCAACGGCGGTACATCCTGCTCCATGAGCAGACCCATATCCGCCGAAGGGACTATCTGATCAAGCCGATTGCCTTTCTGGTGCTCTGCCTGCACTGGTTCAACCCGCTGTGCTGGCTGGCCTTCCGGCTGATGAGCGCCGATATGGAGGCCTCCTGCGACGAACGGGTGCTGGCTCTGCTGGGCGGCGGCGTCAAAAAGGAGTATTCCGCTGCGCTGCTCTCGCTGGCAGCGGGAAAGCGGATCTGGAGCGGCAGCCCGCTGGCCTTCGGAGAGGGGAGCGTCCGCTCCCGCATCCAAAATGTGCTTCACTACCGCAAGCCCGCCCTCCGGATCGTGCTGGTATCGCTGCTGGCCGTGGCTGTGCTGGCCGTTCTGCTGGCTGCCAATCCGGCCGGCGCTGACAAGGAGGAGCTGCAGCAGCTGGAGCAGGCGACCTCCGCCTCTGTCCGGATCGTGGAAAAGCAGATGGTTGTTAAAGAGGGTGAGCTTCCCTCCGGGCAGCTGCCTCAGCTGCGGGAGCTGCTGAGCGAGGGCAGGAAGGTGCTGCGCAAATCGGTCAGCGATACGCCTTCTGCGGAAAGCTGGCTGCAGATCACCCTGTCCGGCGAAGCAGACACCTCCACCTACTATGCCTATGAGCAGCAGGGACGCTGCTATCTGGAGCAGCCCTACGGCTTTGTCCGCCGCATCGACGGAAGCTGCCTGACAGCCCTCACTGAAATGGCGGAAAATCTCAGGCAGACGATGACCATGGAGGACATCCGGACCCTGGCCGCAAAGGGAGAAGCGCTCAGCTGGCAGGAGCTGGACCGCTATTTCTGCACCAGCATCAGCGACAGTCCCTGTGTCCGGCAGTATCCGCTGGAGGAAGGCGGCTGGTCGCTGCTGGCGGGCAGCGATACGGCAGACAGCGCCCTGCGCTACGCCACCCTGTCCTCGCCCTTCGGCGGCAGTACCGATATCCGGTACGGCGATCTGGAGGCCTTCCTTTCAGAGGAAAACAGCCAAGCCTATCCGGACACCACCGTTTTCACAGCGGATCTG
>JAQXNQ010000256.1 GCA_029098085.1 Oscillospiraceae bacterium | reverse complement strand
GTGGTACTACCTCGGCGAAGGCGGTGCCATGCTGCAGAGCCGCTGGCTGCTGTGGAACGATGCGTGGTACTACCTCGACTCCAATGGCGCCATGCTGGCTGGCCACTGGCTGCAGTGGAACGGCGCATGGTATTACCTTGGCACTGACGGCGCCATGCTGACCAACACCGTCACCCCCGACGGCTATAAGGTCGATGCAACCGGCGCCTGGGTGAAATAAAAGATTCTTCGGCCGGGGACGGGCTTCGTATCCGGCCGAAGAGCAAATCAACACACCGTACAGACCGTACGGATGAAAGTGAGGGCAGAACATGAAAAAACAGGTATTGTGTCTGCTGCTGTGCTGCGTCATGGTGCTGGGCCTGCTGCCGATGACGGCGTTTGCGGAGGATCCCACCCCGGTAACGAACATTGCGGTTACCGTGGATCAGCCTGTGGTCGGCGAAACCCCCGACTTTATCCCTGCATTTACGGCAGAGCCCGCGAACAGCGTTCGGCTGGATCTGGGGAATGAGGACGGATACTGCTTCTGGTTTAAGATTGCCGAGGGAGATTATACCGGCACCGATGAAGATGACTGGATTTTGATGGATGAGGACGACGAATTCGAAGAGGGCTACTACTACTCTGTGGACGTATACTTCAATCCCAAAGAAAACTATGCCTTCACCAGCGAGACCGCCGCTACTCTGAACGACAAGTCTCACGACACTACTTTCGGTCCTGTTTACGAAGATAGCTATGTATACGAAGACAGCGGATTGACCTATGCCTACGTCAGCGGTGTCTTCGGGCCGCTGGTCGATGGCCGTGTCTCTTCCGAGGAAGAGCTGAGAGCCGCACTTGACGCGGGTGTGACCGAGATCACGCTGACGGCTGATTTTCAGCTCAAGAATGCGATTGTTTTGAACGATAAAGAGATCACTCTTGACCTGAACGGTCACTATATTGTTTCAAGCGATTATTCCAGATACACAGATGTATTCGTGCTGGAGGATACCGGCGCTTCCGGAAAGACCAGCCTGACCCTGATCGACAGCAGACCTGAGGCGGGTCACTGGACGGATACGCTGCCTAAGGGCGGCCTGATCCGCGGCAAGATTACGGTGACGGTTAAAGATGGCGGAAAGGATTGTCAGCTTATTGCAAACGGCGGTTCCGTAACGGGACTTGTCGGCTTACAAAGTACATATGCATCGATACGCTGCACAAACGGTACTCCTACAGCATTCTATAACGACGCCATCAACTACGGCAAAGTTTACGGCGGTATTTTCTACGGTGATACCGAGGTATTAGGCATCCAGGAACCGACCATTACCTTTATGGACAACGGCACACTCTACGCCCGCGAAGTCGTGGAATCCGGCAGCACGGCGGTGCCTCCCCTGGATCCTGCCGCGCCGGGCAGCGAAAAATGCCTCGGCTGGTACGCGGACGGCGAAAGCACGCCCTATGACTTCAGCGCCCCTGTCACCGGGGACATCACCCTGACGGCGAAATGGTTTGATGATCATACAACGGAGTATGTTCCGGCAGAAGCTCCCCTCCCCACCGTGCCCGGCAATTTTGAATACTGGGTCTGCGAAACCTGCGGCAAGTGGTTTGAGGACGAGGCGTGCGAAAAGGTCATTAAAAACAGATCCAGCGTCATTGATAAGGGCGTCACCGTTGAGCTTCCCTTCGCCGTGGTGGTGAAGCAGGGTGGAAATATCACTCCCGAGGCGCAGACCTTTGAGCTTGAATTCTTCGATCCGAACAGCAGCGACGATGCGGTGTCCGGCGAGTATGCCGACGTCATCTGCACCGCCAAGGTTGAAACCGATGGCGAAGGCAGGTATAGAGGCAAGGTCTCTGTGTTCGGCTCCGACAAAACGGTGGGCAGCTTCCTTCATCATGGCTTCCTCATCAGAGAGAAGGACACCGGCGCTGATTACTGGCTGTATTCCGATGCGGTTTACCAGTTTGATCTGAACGATGATGATACGGAAAGCTTCTGGCTCATGAAGCTGGAAAGCTCCGAAAACGGCGAGTACTATGTGAAGGCGGAGGATACGCCCTCTCCCGTCATGACCTTTGAGAACATCTACACCCTCAACATCTCCTTCGGCAATGGGCACATCCATACCTACAGCCTGAAGTATAACCCAACCGATCACTGGTACGAGTGTGAGGGATGCGGCAAGGTCAAGGATCAGGAAGCCCATATTTACGGCGAGTGGACTGTAACCAAGGAGCCCACCGAAACCGAAAAGGGCGAAAAGGAGCACACCTGCACCGTTTGCGAATACTCCGAAACCGAAGAGATCCCGGCAACCGGTTCCGCGGCCGAGCCTTCTGAGCCCGCTGATCCCGCCGGCCCCGCCGGTTCCACCGAATCCTCCGGGCCCGCTGAGTCCGCTGACGGCGATCCGGACGCAGTCGTGTCCGAGCCTCCCAAGACCGGCAGCGATGTCGGCCCGGCTCTCTGGACGGTTCTGCTGCTTGCTGTCGGCTTCGGCGTGACCGGCGCTATCCTGTACGGCAAAAAGCGCACCAGATAACCTGATTCTCTTGTAAGGAAGGGCGGCGGACACAGTGCCGCTGTCCGTTCTGCAAGCGGAAGGCCGCATGGAGTTTGTGCTCCGTGCGGCCTTTTCGGATGATTTTCAGTGGTTACGGCAGCTCCTTCAGCAGAATATGCCGGGGCAGTCCGCCGTATTTGAGCAGGGTCGTGCGGATTTCATAGCCGCTTTGCTGCATGTTCTGCAGGCTGAACCGGTTGTCCGGGTGAACGGTGCAGAGCAGATGCCGGAAGCCCTTTTCCCCTGCATGCTGCTCCGCCATCCGGCAGAGCCTGCGCTGCAGTCCGAAGCCCCGGTATTCCGGCAGGACGGCGGCGGAGTCCATATGGGCGCAGCGTAGAAGCTCCTGCTCCGGAAAGCTCAGCGCCCGACCCAGATTGTTTTCCGCCAGCCCGGGGAAGTGCACCATGAAGAAAGCGGCGATCCGGCCCTCCTCTGCTTCGGCCGCCAGCACGAATCCCTGCCGCATGTCCAGATGGGCCGCCACATAATCGGCGTCATCCGGGACAAACCATTCTTTGGGCCGGGTCAGCCGGGCAGCGGCTTCCATGACGTTCATGACGCCCTCCAGATCGCCGGGGCCCGCTTCTCTCAGAATGAAATGCTCCAAACCAATCCCTCCTTACCTGTCCTCATTGTAAACAGAAGGGGAGGGTTTGTCAAGGCGGCTGCTCCCGCAGGAGCTGCCGCAGCTTCTGCCAGAGGAAGGACGCCGCCGGTACAAACAGCAGCATGCCCGGAATGCCCAGCAGCGTTCCTCCCAGCAGCACCGCAAGCAGCACCAGCGCCGCCGGAAGACCGATGGTGCGGCCCATGACCCGGGGATAGATCAGGTTGTTTTCCAGCTGCTGCAGAAGGACGATAAAGATCAAAAACCAGATTCCGTTGGAAAGACCGCTGCTGAGCAGCAGCAGGGCGCCGAAAGCGCCTCCCACCAGCGCGCCCGCCACCGGCACCAGAGCCGTGACGGCGATGACCAGCGAAACGAGCCCTGCAAAGGGCTTGCGGAACAGCAGCATCCCTACAAAG
>JAQXNQ010000255.1 GCA_029098085.1 Oscillospiraceae bacterium | reverse complement strand
TCCTTGCAGGTCCCGGACACGGCCTTCGGCCTTAGTCTGGCAGCGCCCTGTGTCGCCTCGGTATGACCTGCGGTCAAACCTTCCGCAGAGCGCGAAATCCTGCTCCTCCGCGCCTTGTCGTATACCAACAACGTCAAAAAGGAGCACTCACGCGCAAGAACGCTTGCGTTCTTGCAGCTTTCCGCTTGCGGAAAGCGATGTAGGCCGCAAAATACTAACTGGACAAAGCCATGCCCGCTTCCAGCGGGCATACACGTTACCTCTTTTGTGCAACTTTTTCTTGCAAACCACTTTTTCGACAGGCTGAAGCCCCGTCCGGGTGAGGGACGGGGCGGGTATGACAGGATGGAAAGCGCGGAAAGGCGCTGCCGCGGGAAGCCCGATTCCGCTCAGGCTGCATGCTTCAGCTTTGCTCGTAATTCCGGATCAGAGCGGCGACCTTGCCCAGGATGGTCAGCTCCCGGGTGAGGATGGGCTCGAAATCGTCGTTCTCGGGCTGGAGACGGAAATAATTCTTCTCCCGGAAAAAGCGCTTGACCGTGGCGGAATCCTCAATCAGCGCCACCACAATGTCGCCGTTGCGGCAGACCGGGGTCTTGCGAACAATGACGATGTCCCCGTCCAGAATCCCGGCGTTTTTCATGCTCTCGCCCCAGACCCGCAGGGCGAAATAATCCTTGCTGTCGCCCCGCAGATTGGTGACGGGGATGTACTCCTCGATCTCCTCCACGGCGGTGATGGGGATACCGGCGGTGACCGTGCCCAGCAGCGGCACCGACAGGGCGGTGCTGCCCGGCAGCTTGATGGTGCGCTTCTTCATCGGATCCTTGAGGATCAGCCCCTCCTCCTCCAGCTCCTTCAGATAGGCGTGGACGGTGGAGGTGGAGCGGATGCCCACATGGTCGCAGATCTCCCGCACGGTGGGAGAGAATCCGTGGATCTGGATGCAGTCCCGGATATAGTCGTAAATCTTTGAAGCTTTGTCGTTTCGCATAGCGGGCCTCCTTGGCATGCAGGGCTCAGTCCAGCCGGAGCTTTTCCCTGACCTTGTGCAGGACGGTGTTTCGGGCCATGATCATCAGCCGGTCGCAGGAGCGGATGGTGGTGCTGCCCCGGGGAATGATGATCTCATCGCCCCGCTGAATCGAGACGATGACCGACTGGTCGGGCAGATGGATGTCACTCAGCTTGCTGCCGTCATACCGGTAGTTCTCCGGCAGGGTCACCTCGTTCAGGGAAGCCTCCCCCTGGTTGAGGGCAATGACCTGGCGGAACTGGGCCAGATCCACCTCCCGCTCAATGAGCCGGGCGATGCTGTCGGTGGCCGAGACGGCGATGTCGATGCCCATCTGCCGCATGACGGCGGTGTTTTTGGGGTTGTTGACCTTGGCCACCGTCCGTTTGGTGCCGAAGACCATCCGGGCTAGCTGGCAGGCCACCAGATTCTGCTCATCCTCGCCGGTGACGGCCACCAGCGCGTCGGCCTCTTCAATGCCGGCGGCGGTGAGAATTTCAATGAGGGTGCCGTCCCCCCAGACCACCGGAATGTCCAGCTCGTCGGCCAGATGGGCGGCGATCTCCCGGTTGCTCTCGATGAGGACGGGGGCGTGGTCATGTTCAATCAGGGTGCGGGCCAGATAGTAGCCGATCTTGCCGCCGCCCACAATGACGATCTTCATAGGCTGCTCCTTTGGGAGAAAATGTTGAAGCGGTCAGTCACTGACACCGGTCAATCACTCACCCGGGCGATGATCAGCTGGTCGCCGGACTGAAGGGTGAGGGCCTCCTTGCCCGCCAGCAGGGTCTGACCGCCCCGGAGGACGGCAAAAAGCTGCTGATCCGCCGGCTCCTCGATGTCATCGGTGGAGACGCCGATGAGCCGCTCCGGCACCGGAATGGTGCGGAAGGACAGGGTGCTGCAGCCGAAGTGCAGCTGCTGGCTCTGCTGGGACAGCAGGGCGCTGCGCACCGAATCCACGGCGATGTTGGTGGGACAGATGGTATCCAGACCGAAATGGCTGTAGACACTCTCCCGGGCCGGGTCGTAAATCCGCGCGATGACGGTTTTGACCTTAAAAAGCCGTTTGGCCAGCTGGCTGACCATGATGTTCACGTTGTCGTCGGGGCTGACCGCCGCCACAGCGTCGCAGCTCTCGATGCCCGCCCGCCGCAGCACGTCCTGGTCAATGGGTACGCCGACGGTGGTATAGCCGTTGTAGTCCTCCGGGAGCAGACTGAAGGAGGACTCATGCCGGTCGACCACGGACACATCGTGCCCTTCCCGGCAGAGCATGCCCGCCAGCGAAGCGCCCATCCGGCCGCAGCCTACAATGAGGATATTCATGGAAACCTCCGGTTGGTAAACAGGTTATAATGAATCGTTTTGGCAAAAACGGAAAGGGTCGGCACGAAATTTCATCCCTGCACAGCAGGAGACAAATCTGCCGTCGCTTGTCACTCTTCCCTGTCCTTCGCCCTGTCCGGCTGTCTTGTGACCCGCCGGTAGAAGAAATAGCCGATGATGACGCCGATCAGCAGAATGCCGTACAGAATGGCGGCCAGGGTCAGGTTGCCGGAGAGGATGCTCTGACCGGCGTAGGTGGTGATGAACATGCCCGGGGCCCGGCCAAGGGTGGAAATCAGCAGAAAGCGGTGGGGCTTCATGGGAGTCAGCGGAGCGACAAAGGTGAGAAAATCCTTGGGAACGCCGGGGATCAGGAACAGCAGGAAGGTCAGCGCTTCAGCGCTTTTTTCCTCCTGGAAGGCCTTCAGCCGCCGCATTTTCTGCAGGCTCCGGCCGTCGTGGAAGGCCTCGATGACGCTGTGGCCCAGCTTCATCACTGCCCAGTAGACCAGCGCCGAGCCCAGCAGCACGCCGATCAGGCAGAGCACCGAGCCCCAGAAGCCGCCGTACAGAATCCCGGCGGACAGCTCCACCGGTTCGCCGGGCAGGAAGGCCACGGCAATCTGCAGGGCCTGCAGCAGCACCAGCACAAGCACGCCCCAGCCGCCCAGACCGGCAATGAAGTCCTTCATGGCGGCGGAGGAATTGTTGCTTCGGAAAATGGCCCACAGGTCGGGGGCATAGCGGATCAGAAACCAGACGACGACGCCCAGCAGCAGGGCTCCGGCCGTCCAGGCGGTCCAGCGGATGATGGTTTTGGTTTTTCTGGCAGACATAGGCAGGTCCTTTCATGGCTCTGCAGGAGCAGAGCGCCGCAAAGGCCGCAGCGTCGCTTCTGATGCGGCCTGACCTTATCATCATTTTATGATTTTTTGATGGGAAAGTCAATAGCAGAAGAAACATTTGTTTACGGCCGGGGAAGAAATTTGCGCACAGCCGCGCCGGGGAAGGCGAAAATGCCCGCTTCTCTTCAAAAGCCGGCCCGCTCGCTGTGTTATCCAGTATAACGACGGTTTGGGACAGTTTTCTTCAGGGAATGGCGGGGAAGATTTTCGGGGGGCTGGGCCGCACATGCTCACCGGATGGGTGGGGGTGTAGGGGCGGTCATCGATCGCCCGCTGCCGCCGACACGCTGTGCTTTTCCGGTGAACCGCTCCGCTTCCCTCCTTCACCGCTCCCGCATTCCGTCCCGTCAAACCGTAGGGGCGATCATCGATCGCCCGCTGCCGCCGATGCGCTGTGCTTTTCGGTCAAACCGGAAGGCTGTACTCCTTCGACGTTTCAGTTTCCGTCCTGGCAGCGTGGGAGATTTGAATCTGTAGTCGGCTCTGCGGAGCCGACAGTAAAGAATGCCGGTTCCCGGACCGGCGGCCGGCTTATTCTTTTGCTGCGCGGCAAAAGAACAAGACGAAAAACGCGCCAGCAGTTCCTCTGGATCCCTTGATGCGCCGGAACCGTGTACCTTGCTGTTCCATTCGCCGCGCGCTTGACGCCGGGACTTAGAAACGGTTCTCACCATGTCGGAGCGCTATCGGAGGAGTTAGGAACCGTGGGTGGCGGGACACACTTCGGAATTTTTGTCCCGGCTCACGTTTCGGGCTGCGGTGGTTCCCCGCTCGTTTTATGCCCTCGCGGCGATGCCGCTCGGGTCATTCGGGCGTGGATTCGGAAAAAACGACACGCACCCACGCAAAGAGGGTTCGCTCACGCGCAAGAAGCCTGTCCGCCATGCGCCGGTAGAACCTGATGTCTGTTTGCTGCCTTACTGCGCTGGCGGCTCGGTCGCTTCGACCGAGAAGGGTTCTTGCAGCTTTCCCTTTCAGGGGAAAGCGAGGCTTCTGCCGGATAGCGACTTCACAGAATATACAGAAAGAATTCAGCTGAATATCAGTTGAATTCATGATTTGT
>JAQXNQ010000254.1 GCA_029098085.1 Oscillospiraceae bacterium | reverse complement strand
GCCGCGGCAGACCACTGCGCCGATGTTCAGGGCCATATTGGCCACGGCGTTGGCGGCAACCGCGTCACTGCCCAGATGGCCCATGATGACAGAGTACATGGAAAAGGCCAGACTCCAGACCACATCGTTGACCAGCGAGGGAATGCTGAGCTTCAGAAAGTCCTTCATCAGAATACCGGCCCGGGCAAAGAGGAGGGCCGGACGGAATTTGGCGATCCGGTTATAAAGGGAATGGCCGATGCAGATCAGGAATTCCGCCAGACGGGCCGCGACGGTGCCCAGCGCAACGCCTGCCAGTCCCAGCCGGGGCAGGCCGAACAGGCCGAAGATGAAGACGGCGTTGATCGTCACGTTCAGGGTCAGCGATACCACATAGGTCACCGTAGGCAGAATCACCCGTTCAACGCTGCGCTGCACCGCCAGATAAATCTGGGAAAAGCCCATGAACAGGTAGGAGAAGGAGATGATCCGCAGATACCGGGCTCCCTCCCGAATGATTTCCGCTTCAGAGGTGAAGCAGCGCATGACCGTTTCCGGTATGCAGAAGGCGGCCAGAAAGAACAGCAGAGCGATGGACAGGGAAAAGCGCAGGGCCAGTCCCAGCACCCGCTCGATGGTGGCGCAGTCCTTTTTTCCCCAATACTGCGCCGTCAGCACCGATGCGCCGGTGGCCAGGCCGAACAGGGCCATAGTCAGAACCAGGTGCAGCTGATTGGCCAGCGACGACGCCGACATGGCGTTCTGGCTGACATATCCCAGCATGATGGTGTCGGCGGAGTTGACCAGTGTGCTGATCAGATTCTGCACCATAATCGGCATGGCGATGGTGACTGCCGTTTTGAAAAAGGCCCCGCGGCCCATGATGGCTTGCTTTTCCATGACTGCTCCTAACCTGTCTTCAGTGAGATAATCAAAACGCTGCAGCTGCGGGCTGTGCCGCATCGGATCCGAGTCCAGAAAGGACTGAATTCGGACATTATTATACCACAGAGCAGGCTGGTTTTCAAGACCGAAGCGTTTCTTTCGGGCAGGTGTCCGGCGCGTCCGGAGAGGCTGCGCCGCCGTCCTTCAGAGGAATATGAAAGATCCGGGCGGCATTTTCGGCGGTGACCCGCTCCACCTCCTGCGGTGAAATGCCCTTCAGCTCCCCAATGCGCGCGGCCACAGCCGGCAGAATCAGACTGGTGTTCCGGGCCTTCCGGCGCTGCTTTCCGGACAGAAGGGGACAGACCGGCTTGACATAGGGCCCGTCCGTTTCCAGAAGGAGCAGCCGAAGGGGCGTGACCCGGATCGCATCCTCCAGCTCCGCGCAGCTTTCCGGCTGCAGCAGGGCGCCGCCGATTCCCAGCGCCAGCCCCAGTCCGGTATAGGTCCGTGCAAGGGCTGCGCCGCCCTGAAAGCAGTGGCAGACGCCGCCGTGCAGCCGGCTTTGGAAGAGCCGGAGGATCCGCAGGGCGTCCCGGTCTGCATCCCGGATGTGCAGAATGACTGGCAGCTTTTGCCGGTGGGCCAGCTGCAGCTGCCAGACAAACCAGAGCATTTGCCGGAGACGGTGCTGCTCCGAACGCTGCAGATGATAATCCAGCCCGGTTTCACCGATGGCGATGACAGTGGGATCCTGTGTGTACATCCGCAGTCTCTTTCGGTCCTTCCACCGCAGCTTTTCTGCCGGTGCGCTGCCCTGTCTGGATGTCCAGGTGCGGGTGGGATGGATGCCGGCTGCAGGATACAGAAATCCCGGCCAGGCTTTGGCCAGCGCCAGAATCCGTTCATTGGACAGGAGATCGATCGCCGGTTCGATGCAGAACCGGATGCCGACCTGCTGCATCTGTCCGATCAGCGCTTCCCTTGTGCCGGATTCCCGGAGGACAAAGCCCGCCTCTGTTTGATCCAGATAGGGAAAGGTGTGATCAAATGATGGGTGGGAGAGGTGAATGTGGCTGTCTACGAGCATAAATCCGCCGCCCTTCTGCTGTATTTTTGGCCGGTAGGATATCCCTGCGGGAAGGCAGTTTTCGCAGGGGAGATGATCGTCGGGGACGCTGTTTTACAGCTCGCCGTGGTTGGTTCCGTCTTTGCCGATGAGCCGTCCGCCGATGTGATAGCCATCGTCGCACCGGTACAGGAGAATATCATAGTCATCTGCTTTTTCCGGATCAATGTCATGCAGTATGGGCTTTCGGTATCCGTGTTCTGCATCTCCGCCGCCATATATCACAAGCAGCTTGTAGAACTGCAGGAGGTTTTCCCAGTCGGCAGCATTGCCCGGTGCATCGTTATACACTTGATAAACGATGTAGTCGTACAGGCGTTCCCCTTCGCATTCCAGATTTGGGTTGGCGCCATACCGGAAGAGCAGCTTCTGAATCTCATAGCGGGTGCGGCAGTCCTGGCCTTCGTCCAGGTATTGGAGCTCCCATAACGCACATTCATCCATCAGCTCCGGATTATAGTAATTAGGGTCTGCCCCATGCTCAAGCAGGAATTTTACAGCTTCGGGATTGTTGCAGGCCACTGCTTTGCTGAGATAGGTTGTTGAGCAGCCGTCTTCGTCACATATGGGGCTGTTGAGATCCACTCCTTTCAGCAGTCTGTCGGCTGCATCAGCATCGAAGGAAGAGCTCTGAATCATTTTCAGTATATCTCGTTTGATTGGACAGAAACGCATGGTGCTTCCCCCTTTCTGCACGGGAAGGTGTGACCTTCCCGCGTTCTGATCTCCTTATGATACCATTTCTCTCAGAATCAGAACAATTCATCCAGCAAAATATAATATCTGTACTTTTGTTCATCCCAGGCAATCCCTAGCTCATCTATCAGCATTTCAGGCTTAAAATCATATATTTTCTTCCCGTCAGTATACTTACCGCCAAAATTGCGTTCAAAACTACGTATAGTAATTGCAAGATCCTGCCATCTGTCTGCCGGCCCCATTCTTCCCAAATCAATAAAACCAGTTATACTGCCATCCCTTGCAAATATATTTGGCAAACACAGATCACCATGTGTAAGCACAATATCTTCCTCCGGTCGATTGCATTTCAACCACTCCAGAAGTTCCTTCGGGTTCTTAAACCCTTCCGGTCCGAATGTCTCTGGTTCTGCATGCTCAACATCCACCAGGCCATTTACAACACGATACTCAGCGGCTTTCAATCGCTCATCCAGTCTGCTGGTTGTATAAGGACATTTCTTTACATCGATTTCCCAAAGCATTTTCAGGCCTCGTGCTACTATGGTGATAAGCATTCCGGGATATTCCAAATTCTTTTTGGCACATAACATCTCGCCGTCAACTTTTGTCATAAGCGTATATGCGAGACCATTTTGCTTGCAATAAACCGGTATGGATGGAACGGGAATACCATGACCTAACCAATTTACTATTAAATACTCGTTATCCGTTTCCTCGCTCTCTGGCTGAATCTTTAATACATATTTATCGTATATACGCACCTCGGACTCACTCATGCCGATATCATTTATTACGTAATTCTGCGAATCAACGTACTTCTTTATGTCGTCAGGAAGTACGATTTGACTTGCTCTGCACACTCTTACGATCCTCCGTTTTTTCAAGAACAGCTTCAACCTGTGCAATCAATTCATCCTTTGAGAATGGCTTTTTCCAGCAGTGCTACCGTCTCCACATGTCCCGTCCTCGGGAACATGTCCACGCCCCGGTATTTTTTCAGCTCATAGCCCTGCCCGCAGAGCAGCTTTGCATCCCTTGCGGCGGTGGCGGGATTGCAGGAGATCATCACCACCCGCTCCGGCGACATCCGGACAATGCTGTCAATGACCTGCTGATCGCAGCCCTTTCTGGGAGGATCAACGATGATGATATCCGGTGTCTCACCCCGGTCAGCCAGCCGCCGGGCAGCTTCACCGGCGTCGGCGCAGAAGAATTCGGCCCGCTCCATGCCATTTTGGGCGGCGTTTTTCCGGGCGGCATCCACGGCGGGCTGGATCACCTCCACGCCCACCAGACTGTTCACCTGGCGATAGGCTCCCAGGCCGATGGAACCGATACCGCAGTACAGATCCAGCAGCCGTTCGTTTCCCCTGAATCCGGCATACTCGTAGCCCAGCCGGTACAGCCGTTCAGCCTGCGGGCTGTTGACCTGATAAAAGGCAGCCGGTGCAATGGAGAGCTTCACATCCAGTAGGGTATCGTCAATGGTATCCTTGCCCCAGACGGTGACCGTGTTGCGCCCCAGAATCACATTGGTGTGCTCGGCATTGATGTTCAGGACAATGCTGACGATTTCAGGGAAAGCGGCCGTGAGCGCCTGGCAGATTTCATCCAGATACGGCACCTTGCGGGTGGTGGACACCAGGCAGGCCATCATTTCGCCGCTTGTGGGGCCTCTGCGGAGGAACAGATGCCGCAGCATGCCTCTGCCGGTTTCTTCGTCATAGACAGGGATCCGGTACCGGTCGATGAGTCCCAGCACCGTCCGCACCACCGGCCCGAAGGTCTCATCCTGCAGCAGGCAGCCGTCGGCAGGGACAATGCGGTGGCTGCGGCGGGCATAGAATCCGGCGATGGCATGACCGTTTTTATCCAGCCCCAGGGGATACTGGGCTTTGTTTCGATAGTGATTCTGTTCAGGGCAGCCGAGAATCGGCTCCGGCTCCAGCGAAAAGCCGCCCAGCCGGCAAAAGGCGTCCCGCACAGCCTTTTCCTTCAGACGAAGCTCCTCTTCGTAGGTGATGTGGCGAAAGGCGCAGCCGCCGCACTGACGAAAAACGGGGCAGTCGGATTTCTGCCGGACAGGGGAGGGGGTGATGATCTGCTCCAGCAGCCCGTAGGCCAGATTCTTCTGCACCTTGACCGCCTTGAAGCGGATCCGGTCGCCTACGGCCGTCATGGGGACGAAAACCGCAAAGCCGTCCACCCGGCAAAGGCCGCTGCCCTCCAGCGTCAGATCTTCAATAACCGCCTCATAGCTTTTGTTCTTTTCAATCATATGATTTGTCCTTTCGGCTGAGAGTGAGCAGCGACAGCAAAAAGGCTGCCGCACAAAGACTGTGCGGCGGCCTTTCAATACGGGAAAATGGCGCTGGCCTGACGAACGGGAGACCTTCCGCAGTCCCGAAGCGCCGGGAAGCGCAGTCAGTGGTGCGGAGGAGATCAGTCCACATCCGCGGCGTCACCGGGTGAACCGCCGCCGGTGGCATTGGGGTTGGTGGTGAAGCTGGGGCCGCTGGGCGCGGTGCCGGAGGAAGCCGCACCGGAACCATCTCCGCCTTCATCCTCGCCGCTGTCCTTGTCATGGATGGCGTCACAGAGGTCGGGCTTGGCGTTGGTCTTGTAGTAGCCCATGGCCGTCTCGGAGCAGGCCGAGGTGGCTGCCAGGCCGGAAATCTTGCAGTACTCCATCTGCACGATGTTTTCACTGAGGGTAAAGTCTCTGACCTCCAGCCCTTCATGAACATCCCGCATGACATTGGACCAGATGGTGTCCGTGTCATACATGTTCTTGTAGGGAAGCTCCGCAGGGGTGTCATAGCCGGTCCAGACGCCGCCCACATAGTAGGGGGACAGGCCCACGAAGGACATGTCCTTGTAGTCCTGGGTCGTACCGGTTTTGCCCACAACCGGCATGGCGCCGATGTTGGATTCCCGGCCGGTACCGCTCTGGCAGACGACCTGCAGCAGCCGGTTCATGATGGAGGCGGTGTCTTCGCTGAAGGCACGGGTCTTTTTGGGGGTATTGTCCAGAATGACGTTGCCGCTGGCATCCTCAATCCGGGTGTAGCTTTCAGGGGAGTAGTACACGCCGCCGTTTCCGAAGGGGGCGTAGGCTGCGGTCAGCTCCCGCAGATAAACGCCGTCGGTCATGGAGCCGATGGCCAGAGAGGGACCGTAGTCGTTCTGGCTGCCGCTGGTGACCAGGGTGGTGATACCCAGCTTCTTCTGCAGAAAATCAATGCTCTTCTCTGTGGTCAGCTGCAGCATGATCTTGACCGGAATGGTGTTGCGGGAGATCCGCAGCGCTTCCACGACCGTCATGTCGCCGCGATAGTCCTTTTCGTAGTTGCTGGGCCAGTCCTTGTCGTTGATCTTCATGGCAGCGCTGTCGTTCAGCACGGTGGACCAGTTGATGATGTCGTATTCCAGCGCAGGGCCGTATACGGCCAGCGGCTTGATGGAGGATCCGGGCGGACGCTTGGCCATGGTGGCGCGATTGAAGCCGAGGGTCTCCGTCTTTTCTCCCTTTCCGCCCACAACGGCCAGCACATGGCCCTCGTAGTCCATGATGACGAAGGCGGATTCCGGAATGTCTCCGTTTTCATTTTCCGTCAGGTCATACTGGGAGAAGGTACGGGGATCGTTGTATTTCTCCTCCAGCAGCTGCTGCAGCTGCATGTCTTCGGTCATGTAGATCCGGTAACCGCCGTTGCGCAGCATGTAGCTGGCATAGTCCCGGGACCAGTTGTTGGCTTCCATCAGGTCGGAAATGACATCCTCAATGACCATATCGGTGAAGTAGGACGTTACGCCGCCGGACTGGGAGGAGGTGTTCTCTTCGGTGCTGACGGTGCGGTCCACCGTGACCATCGGCTCGGCGCAGTAGGCTTTGTACTGGGCTTCGGTGATGAAGCCGCTTTCCTTCATGCACTCCAGCGCGTAGTTCCGGCGCTCTTTGGCCCGGTCGGGATGCAGGTCGGGCCGGTAATAGTTGGGGGAGCGGGTCATGCCGGCCAGGGTCGCCGCCTGGGGAATGGTCAGTTCACTGGCACTGCAGCCGAAGTAGTACTGGCTGGCCGCCTCCACACCGTAAATATTTTTGCCCAGGAAGATCAGGTTGAGATAGGATTCCAGGATCTCTTCCTTGGTGTAGTTGCGTTCCAGTTCCAGCGCGCGGAAAATTTCCCGCAGCTTTCGCACCGGCGTGACGTCATCATCCTTGGTAACGTTTTTGATCACCTGCTGGGTGATGGTGGAGCCGCCCTGCTTTTCGCCCTTCAGCACGGCCCGGATGGATACGCCGATGGTGCGGATCCAGTCCACGCCCTCGTGCTGATAGAAGCGCTTGTCCTCGGTGGCTACATAGGCGTTGAGCAGGTTCTGGGAAACCTGATCCAGCGAGATTTCAATGCGGTTCTGGTCGCCGGACATCCGGTAAACCTCCTGGGGCTGACCGTTTTCGTCGTTGACATAGAACATGGTGGTAAAGCTCAGGTTGACGTTATCCAGATTGACGTTATTGTCCGTCTCCATGAAATTCATCACATAGATGATCATGGACGTAGCCACGATACAGCCGGTGATGACACAGATCAGGAAAACCGTCACAAGCAGCCGCATCAGCTGGCCGATGCCAAACCGGATAACCCGCGCGACCCGGGAGGGCCTGCGTTTTTTGCTTGTGCTCAAGCTTTCAGCCTCCTTTTCCGCGAAGGCCCGGAGGTCTCCGCAGGATCGATGTAGAATGGTTCAGTGGAAAGCGGGCCTGTACTCCAGAAGGGAGGGCCCGGCGCTCTGCAGTTTTCCGCAGCGTACAGAGGCCGCGGTGCAGACGGGCAGAAATATTCTTTTATATTATAGCACACCTGCCCGCAAATGTTAACCCCAAAATATTTCGTGACTGTGAAACTGTCGTGAAAACGGAAAAATTCCCGGGGTATGCCCGCCGCGCGTTCCTTTGGACAATGAGAAAACGCGGCAGCATGCCGGTTGTCCTCAGAGAATTGTCCGCTTTTGCTTCCAAAAGCTACAAAAAATGTTTTTTACGGACAGACGGTTTTTCTTTTCCGCAGTTGCAATTCCCATTTTGTCATGCTACAATAAAGGAAACAGACTTTGTCCTCTGGAAAGGAAGTTTTGGAATGACTGTAAAAGAAAGACTGGCGGCTCTGCGTGCCGTCATGGCGCAGAAAAAGGTGGATGCGCTGATTGTCCCCACTGCGGATTTCCATCAATCGGAATATGTGGGCGATTACTTCAAGGCCCGCGCCTGGCTGTCCGGCTTCACCGGCTCCGCCGGTACGCTGGTGGTCATGGCCGACTGGGCCGGTCTCTGGACCGACGGCCGCTATTTCATTCAGGCGGAACGTCAGCTGGCCGGCAGCGGCATTGAGCTTTGCCGCATGGGTGTGGAAGGCGTCCCTACCGAGAGCGAGTATCTGCTGGCCAACCTGAAGGAGGGTCAGACCCTGGCCTTTGACGGACGGGTACTTCCCGGCTCCGAGGGTGAGATGCTCTGCCGGGAGCTGGCAAAGAAGGGCGTTTCGGTGGACTGCAGCAAGGATTTCCCCGGGATGATCTGGACCGACCGGCCTGCCATGAGCTGCACCCCCGCCTTCCTGCTGGAGGAGAAATACGCTGGCCGCTCTGCCGCAGAAAAGCTCTCTGATGTGCGCCGGGTTATGGCAGACAGGGGCGCTTCCGCCCACCTGCTGACCACGCTGGATGATATCGCCTGGCTGTTTAACATCCGCGCGGACGATGTGGCCTGCACGCCGGTGCTGCTGTCCTACGCCCTGGTCACGATGGATCAGGCGCTGCTTTATGTGAATCCCGACGCCATCAGCGAAGAGGTGAAAGCTGGTCTGAAGGCCTCCGGCATCGCTCTTCGTCCCTATGAGGGCATCTATGAGGCCGCGGAGGAGCTGGCGGGCGAGACGGTGCTGCTGAACGGCAAAAAGGTCAACTACGCCCTGTACAGCGTCCTGCAGGAGCGCGCTTCTATCGTGGATGAGGCGAATCCCGAGCAGCTGATGAAGGCGGTCAAGAACGAAACCGAGGTTGCGAATCTCCGTCTCTCCCATATCCGGGACGGCGTGGCTTTTACCAAATTCATGTACTGGCTGAAAAACAGTGTGGGCCGGGTGAAGATGCGGATCACCGAGAGCTCCGCTGCCGAATACCTGGAGGATCGCCGCCGTGAGCAGCCCGGCTTTATCGAGCCCTCCTTCACCACCATCAGCGCCTACGGCCCCAACGCCGCCATGATGCACTACTCCGCCACCCCCGAAAGCGATGCCGATCTGCTGCCCGAGGGGCTGTACCTGGTGGATTCCGGCGGACAGTACTATGAAGGCACCACCGACATCACCCGCACCATGGCGCTGGGCCCCGTTCCGGATGAGCAGAAGAAGCATTTTACCGCTGTCTGCCGCAGTGTGCTGGCGCTGCAGAACGCCGTCTTCCTGGAGGGCTGCCGGGGCATCAATCTGGACATCCTGGCCCGCGGCCCCATCTGGGAGATGGGCATCGACTACCGCTGCGGCACCGGTCACGGCGTCGGCTATCTGTCCGGCGTTCATGAAGCACCCAACGGCTTCCGCTGGAAGATCGTGCCCGAGCGCAACGACAGCGCGGTGCTGGAGCCCGGCATGGTCACCACCGACGAGCCCGGCGTCTACATCGAGGGCAGTCACGGCATCCGCACCGAAAACGAGCTGCTCTGCGTGGCCGGTGAGAAGAACGAGTACGGCCAGTTCCTGCATTTTGAGTGCCTGACCTTCGCTCCCATCGACCTGGATGCCATTGATCCCCAGTACCTGTCTGAGCGGGAAAAGGGCTGGCTCAACGCCTATCACAAAGAGGTCTTTGAGAAGCTCTCGCCCTACCTGACCGGGGACGAGACCGAGTGGCTGCGGAAATATACCCGCGCTATCTGATTCCCGAAGCATGGACACAAATGCCCCGCCTGCGTAGACAGACGGGGCATTTGCTGTCGAGAAAGGTTCCTTTTCAGTGGACAGAGTGCGAATCTCAGTGAATAGTGAATAGTTAAGGTGAATCGGAGCTGCGCCCCTTGAATACTGACGAGATTTGAAAGGCTGTGCGCTGATTGAACCTTAGTGTCAGTCGGAGTGAATCGTGTTTTAGTTCTGGCGAAAGCTGAAAGGCTTCTCCCTGGCTCAGACTGCGTGAGCATTGGAAGCAAACTTGCCGTCACTCTTCATTAAGCAACTCAAACCTGCTGTTTTGTACATCGGTAAAACCAAGCGGGCAGCCTTTCGATCCCATATTTTGAGCGAACGCAGTGAGCGGTTTTCCAAAACTCTTCACTTTTCACTCTTCACTTTTCACTGCGTGTCACACTCTTTCTGCTTTTCTCACTTTATCGACACGCTGAATGCCCCACCTGCGTAGACAGACGAGGCATTTTGCTTGTCGCTTCGTTATTTGATAACGGATTTATACAGCAGGTCGAATCCTGCGTCCTTGATGGTCTGTTCCAGCTCGGCGGTGTTCTGGGAGTTGATGCCAATTACCATGATGCTGCGCCCGGTGCCGCCCCGGTAGACGGCCATATGGGTGATGTTGGCGTCGTATTCGCTGATGATGCCGGCCACCTTTGCAATCATGCCGGGCTCGTCGTTGGCCTCGATGGTCATACGGGTGCCGGGGTCGCGGAAGCCCAGAATGTCAATGAAGGAGTCCAGAATATCGCTCTGGGTGATGATGCCTACCAGCTTGTCGCCTTCTACCACCGGCAGGAAGCCCACGTCGTGATCCCGCATCAGGGTAGCGGCTTCCTCCAGCAGAGCGTCGGGGGAGATGGTGTAGGGATTCTTGGTCATGACCTTGCTGATTCTGGTCTTGGCCAGCAGATAGGTGATCTCTCCCACGCTGAAGGAAGTGGCCTTGGACGGAGAGGCATGGGCGATGTCCTCCTTGGATACAACACCCACCAGCTTACCCTTTTTGACCACGGGCAGACGCTTGACGCCGTACTGCTGCATGATCTCGTGGGCATCGGGGATGGTCTGATCCGGCGAGATGACGAAGGGGTTGGTGGTCATTTTGTTTCTGACAAACATAACATTACCCTCCTAAGTAGGCTTTTTTGATGTCGTCGCTCTGGGAAAGCTCCTCACCGGTGCCGGAGAGGACAATGGAGCCGGTTTCCATGACATAGGCGCGGTTTGCAATCTGCAGAGCCATGCTGGCGTTCTGCTCCACCAGCAGAATGGTGGTGCCGGTCTGGTTGATGCTCTTGATGATGTCGAAGATTTCCTGCACCAGCAGGGGCGCAAGACCCATGGACGGCTCATCCAGGAAGAGAATCTTGGGACGGCTCATGAGGGCGCGGCCCATGGCCAGCATCTGCTGCTCGCCGCCGGAAAGGGTGCCGGCGGCCTGTTTACGGCGGTCCGCCAGCCGGGGGAAGCGGTCGTAGACCATCTCCAGATCCTGCTTGATGCCGGCTCTGTCCCGGCGCAGATAGGCACCCAGCTCCAGATTTTCCAGCACGGTCATGTCCGCAAACACCCGTCTGCCCTCCGGTACCTGGGACATGCCCAGCTTGACCCGTTCCCGGGGTGTGGTGTGAGCGATGTCCTTTCCATCCAGCAGGATCTTGCCGCTGGTGGGCTTTTTCAGGCCGGAAATGGTGCGCAGGGTGGTGGTTTTGCCAGCGCCGTTGGCGCCGATCAGGGTGACAATCTCTCCGTCGTTGACCGTCAGGGAGATGCCCTTCAGGGCGTGGATGACGCCGAAATGAACATGTAAATCCTGAATCTCAAGCATTGGCTGCATCCTCCCCCAGATAGGCTTCGATAACCCGCTTGTCGGAGCGGATCTGATCCGGCGTGCCGTCGGCGATGACCATGCCGTAGTCCAGTACATAAATGCGCTCGCAGATCTTCATGACCAGCGACATGTCATGCTCGATCAGCAGGACGGTCAGATTGTAGTTCTGCCGGATCCAGCCGATCAGCTCGGTGAGCTGGGCGGTTTCAGCCGGGTTCATACCGGCAGCCGGTTCGTCCAGCAGCAGCACGGCGGGATCGGTGGCCATGGCCCGGGCGATTTCCAGATGGCGCTGTTCGCCGTAGGGCAGGTTCTTGGCCAGCTCATCCTTTTTGCTCTCCAGACCCATGATCTTCAGCAGCTCCATGCTCTTGTCCCGCAGCCGCTTTTCCTCACGGCTGTAGGAGGGCAGGTGCAGGAAGGCGGCGGGCAGACCGTAGCTGACGTCCTTGTGCATGGCGATGCGGACATTGTCCAGCACCGTCAGATCCCGGAACAGCCGGATGTTCTGGAAGGTGCGGGCCAGTCCCATTTTGCAGATGTTGTAGGGCTTCATGCCCGAAATGACCTGACTTTTTCCGTCCCGATTCAGCGTCACGCTGCCGGAGGAGGGCTTGTAAACGCCGGTCAGCAGGTTGAAAACGGTGGTTTTGCCGGCGCCGTTGGGGCCGATCAGGCCTACCAGCTCCCCCTGCTCCAGGTGCATATTGACACCCGAAACCGCCATCAGGCCGCCGAAGGACTTGGTCAGCTTTTCCACGGTAAGAATCGACATGGCTCAGTCCCTCCCTTTCTGATCTTTTTTGTGAAACAGTCCGGTGATCTGGTCGCCTGCGCGCTTCAGCAGCGCCACCGACAGCTCTCTGGAGCCCATGAGGCCCTGGGGACGGAAGATCATAATGGCGATCAGCAGTAGGGCGTAGATGACCATCCGCAGCTCGGTCCAGCTGGCCAGCAGCATCGAGATCAGGCCCAGCACAATGGCACCGATGATGGAGCCGGTGATGGAGCCCAGACCGCCGAATACCACGACCACCAGAATATCCACCGACTTCATGAAACCGAAGGTGTCGGGCTTGATGCGGGGGAAATAGGTGGCGTACAGGGCGCCGGCGATACCGGCGCAGAAGGCGCCGATGATGAAGGAGGTCACCTTGTAGCGGGTGGTGTTGATGCCCATGGACTCCGCCGCGATCTCATCCTCCCGGATGGCGATGCAGGCCCGGCCGGGGGAGGAGTGCAGGAAATTGACAATCAGCACCGTGATGCCGGCAACAAACAGGAACAGCCAGGTCCAGTTGACAAACTGGGGCAGGTTGGAAAGGCCGGCAGCACCGTTGGTGATTTCGATGTTCTGGAAGATGATGCGGATGATTTCCGCCATGCCCAGGGTGGCGATGGCCAGATAGTCGCCCCGCAGACGCAGGGTGGGCAGACCGACCAGCAGGCCGACCAGAGCCGCAGCCGTACCGCCCGCCAGCACGCCCAGCAGGAAGCCGGGGATGCCGGGAATTCGCAGGGTGATGAGGGCGCAGAAATAGGCGCCGATGGACATGAAGCCTGCATGGCCCAGAGAGAACTGTCCGGTGAAGCCGGTGATCAGGTTCAGGCTGACGGCCAGAATGATGTTGGTGCCGATGGTGACAATGGTGGCGAAGTAATAGTCGCTGAGAATGCCGGTGGAGATCAGCAGCTGCACGATAGCGTAGGTCAGCACGATGCCCGCGAGCTTTCGGATGGCAGCGGAATCTGTCAGTTTCTTCATATTCATGTCTTACACCTTCTCCCTGGACGCTTTACCCAGCAGGCCGGAGGGCTTGACGATCAGAACCAGAATCAGGATGGCAAACACGATGGCATCCTTGTACATGGAGCTGCCGTAGCCGGAGACGAAGGTCTCCACCACGCCGATGAAATAGCCGCCGATCATGGCGCCGGGAATGACGCCGATTCCGCCGAATACCGCCGCCACAAAGGCCTTCAGGCCGGGCAGGAAGCCCATCAGCGGGTCGATGGAGTTGTAATAGATGCCCACCAGCACGCCTGCGGCGCCCGCCAGAGCGGAGCCCAGGGCGAAGGTGAAGGAGATGGTGGTGTTGACATTGATGCCCATCAGCTCGGCTGCGTCCTGATCCTGGGAGGTGGCGCGCATGGCCTTGCCGATGCGGGTCTTCTTGACGATGATCTGCAGCAGAATCATCAGCAGGATGGTGATGGCGACGATCAGGATCTGCATCATGCTGATGTTGATGCTGCCCAGCTTGAAGGACTGGGCCATGAAGCCGGTAAGGGGCGGATAGGTGCGGACATTGGCCTTGACGAAATACATCATGCCGTATTCCAGCAGGTAGGAGACGCCGATGGCCGTGATCAGCACCGCAATGCGGGTGGCATTGCGCAGCGGCTTGTAGGCGACCTTTTCAATGACGACGCCCAGCACCATGCAGGTGAGCATGGCGATGCAGAGGGAGGGGACAAAGCCCAGCTGCAGGAAGGTCATGCAGGCATAGCCCACATAGGCGCCGATCATGTAAACGTCGCAGTGTGCAAAGTTGATGAGCTTGATGATACCATAAACCATGGTGTAGCCAAGGGCGATCAGGGCGTAGATGCTGCCCAGGGAAAGACCGTTGATCACCTGCTGCAGGAACTGTTCCAAAGCATCCTTCTTTCCGCCGCCTCAGGGCGGCTGCGCTCCAGCGGATTTTGAGGGAAAAGACTGTGATAAAATGAATTGTAGGGGCAGACGGGAAATCTGCCCCTATGAATTCAATATCGGGTGCTCAGTGCGGATCAGCCGATCTTTTCGCTGCTGGCCTGCACGCCGTTCTCCAGCTTGATAACCACGATGGCCTTGACGGCGTTGTGGTTTTCATCGACGCTCAGGGTGCCGGTGACAGCCTTGAAATCGGTGGTCTCGCAGAGCGCCTTCTGCAGGGAGACACTGTCCAGCTTTTCGGTGCGGGACAGGGCGTCGCAGAGGAACTTGGCTTCGTCGTAGCCCAGCGCGTTGAAGGCGTCGGGCTCTCTGCCGTACTCAGCCTTGAAGGCGGCGATGAAATCCTGCACCATGGGATCCTGGTCCAGAGAAGAGTAGTGGTTGGAGAAGTAAATGTCGTTGAGGTTTTCGGCACCGGCCAGACCGACCAGGTCGGGAGAGTCGAAGCCGTCAGCGCCCAGGATGGGCAGGTCGATGCCCAGGTCGCGGGCCTGCTTGATGATCAGGCCGGCCTGCTGATAGTAGCCGGGGATGAAGATGACGTCGGCGCCCTTATCCTTGACTTTGGTCAGGATGGCGTTGAAGTCCTTGTCGTTGGTGGTGTAGGATTCCTCCGCCACGATCTCGCCGCCGGCAGCGGTGAAGGTGGAGGTGAAGTTCTTGGCCAGACCCAGCGCGTAGTCACTGGTGGAGTCCTTCAGGATGACGGCCTTGGCGGCGCCCAGCTTTTCAGCGGCGAAGGTGGCCATGGTGGTGCCCTGATAGGAGTCGCTGAAGCAGATCCGGAAGGCGTATTCCTGCACCTTGCCGTTGGCGACAGTCACGTCGTCCGCAGTGGCGGAGCCGGAGATGACGGGAACCTTGTAGTTGTTGGCGTCAGGGATCTCAGCCTTGAAGGCGCCGGAGGTGGCAGGACCGAGGATGGCGATGACCTTGTCCTGACCCATCAGCTTCTTGCCCAGGGTGGTGGCTTCGGCTTCGTCGGATTTGGTGTCGTATTCCACCAGCTCGATGGTCTTGCCGTTGATGCCGCCGGCCTCGTTGATTTCCTTGATGGCCAGCTTGACGCCGTCCACCGAACTCTGGCCGTAGGTGGCCACGCCGCCGGACAGCTCGTAGCTCAGACCGACCTTGATGGTGGAAGCGTTGTCCGCCACTTTATTGCCGCTCTGGCCGGAGGAACCGCAGCCGGTCAGCATGCTGCCGGCCAGCAACGCCGCGCAGAAGAAACTAAAAAGCTTTTTCATGAATAGAACCTCTTTTCGAATGTGTCTTTTCACGTTATTTCATGAACTCGAAAAACGTATGAATAGATTGTAAATGCTTTTCCTGTGAAAGTCAAGTGTTTTCGGCAGAAAATCTGCTGTCCGAGCTCAGTTTGTGTAAGTTGTATGAAAAGTGGGGGATGTTGTATGACAACTGAGGCAAAAATGAAATAAATTTTTAAGTTCCTTGCAAAATCCGGACGGGATGGAATCTGAGAAAGGGGCGGGACAGGCGCCCCTCAGGCTTTTTCGTCTGGATTGCGGGACAATGCACAAAAGCCGGTAAAGCTTTCCTTGCGTCCCATGCTTGACAAAATTCCCCGAAGGCGGGATAATAAAAAGAAATCCTGTCGTTTTCAGACAGAGACTCCATGCATCCAGACAGAAAACGGAAGTCTGAAAAAGAGGAAGGAAGAGGAAAAGATCATGAAAAGGCGGTGGCTGGCTGCACTGACAGCGGTGGCTTTGCTTGTTTTGAATTTTTTCGGCGTGGGCTATACATCAGAAAGCACGCCCGAAACTCTGAAAATCGTGACCTGGAATATTCGGCACGGAAACGAACGTCTCACGCTTCAACGGGATCAGCTGAAGGCGCTGGACGCGGACGTGTGCTTTCTGCAGGAGGTGGACGAGGGCAGCGAGCGGATGCAGGGCTCCAGCTGTCTGAATATTCTGGGGAGGGGCCTTTATTACGGCCGCTATTTCGGCGGCGGAACCCCCTTTGAAAACGGACTGTTCGGGCGGGGCATGCTGACGAAAAAGCGGCTGCTTTCCTTTGAAGCGGAGCCGGAGATCCATCAGCCCATTGTGGAAAGCGGCTTTACCAGGGGCGTTCTCCGGCAAAACGGGAGGACCATCTCCCTTTACAATGTACATTTCTCCTTCAGCAGCGACAACCATCGCGCCTATCAGATCGCGGCCCTGGCCGATTCCTTTCTGGCCGATGAGAATCCGTACAAAATCATCGCTGGAGACTTCAATCTGCGGGATTTTTCCGAGCTGGAGGTCTTTTCGGAGTACGGAATCGTCAACAGCGACGAAACCTATTATCCCACCTATCAGGGGCTGGACTGGGTGACTCAGGCCATCGACAACGTGATCTATACCGACGATACCCTGCGGCCGCTGTCGGCGGAGATGATCGTCAACGGCCTGTCGGATCATAACGCCCTGGCCGTGACCTTTGAATTCCTGGATCCCGAAGAATAAAAGCGGCATGGGGGGATGGGAGCAGCTTACCGGCGCATGCGGGAAAATCAAGGTAAATTTTCAGAAAAGCCTTGCTTTTCCCCAAGGGGTATGATATACTATAAAGGCTATCATTATGTCATTTGCATGGAATCATAAAGCATTCGGAGGGTATACTGATTATGAACGTATTTGAGATTATTGCAGGTTCTCTGCTGCTGATCTGCTGCCTGGCGCTGGTTATTCTGGTCATGCTGCAGGAGCCCAAACAGGGCGGTCTGGGTTCCACCTTCGGGGATTCTTCCACCGACTCCTATTTCGGCAAAAACAGCGGACGGACGCTGGAAGCCATGCTGGGCAGATTTACCAAGTGGTTTGCCATCGGCTTCTTCGTTCTGACGATTCTGGTCAGCATCTTCTCTGTTTATATCAGCTGAAAGCTAGCGAAAGCCCTGCGTTGCCGCGCAGGGCTTTTTTCGTTTAAGGCTTTGTGAAGGAAAGGAAAAAACGTGAAAAACAGAAATATGACGGCGCTCGTAAAGAGAGCCGCTCTCTGCCTGCAGAAGGCGGGCAAAAAGGGGCTGACCGCCCGGGAGCTGGCGGTGAAGCTCAAGCTGAAAAAGGAGGACGTTCCCGTCTCCGCGCTGCTGGACGCCGCAAAGAAATCCGGTGCGGTCATCGAAAAGAAGGGCCGCTTCTTTGACGCGGGGAGCAGGGGGCTGCATACCGCCCGGGTGCTGCGGGTCCATGGCACCTTCGCCTTTGCCCGGCTGGAGGGAGAGGAGCGGGATGTGTTCATTGCCGGCGGCAGCCTGAAGGGCGCGCTGCCCGGCGATCTGGTGCAGCTGAAGCTGTCTCCCGGCAAAACCGGCGAGCTGGACGACGGCCAGGTGACGGAGATTCTGGAGGAGGGCGACCCGGATTACGCCGGTACCCTCCTGCTCAGCGAGCAGGGAGCCTTTGTCTCGCTGGACGAGCTGGGCAGCTGGATGCCGGTGAGCGGCAGTCTGGGCGGCGCCGGAAACGGCGACCGGGTTCTGGCGCGGATTCTGCGCCGGGGCCGGGACAGCCGGGATTACGCCGTCCGGCTGGTGGAATCCTTCGGCTCCTCCGACCGGGCGGACAGCTGCGCCGCCGCCATTCTGAGCAGCGCCGGTATTGCGGCGGAGTTTCCCCTGGCGGCGGAGGACGAGGCCCGGTACCTGTCCCATCGGGGTATTCCGGACAGCGAACGGGCCGGACGGCTGGATCTGCGGGACCGGCCGATCTTTACCATCGACGGTGCCGATTCGCTGGATCTGGACGACGCGGTAGAGGCGGAGAAAACCCTCGATGGCTGGAGGCTGGGGGTGCATATTGCCGATGTGTCCCATTATGTGCGGCCCGGCTCGACCCTGGACAGTGAGGCCTTCCGCCGGGGAACCAGCGTTTACTATGCCGACCGGGTGGTGCCCATGCTGCCCAAGGAGCTCTCCAACGGTATCTGCTCCCTGAATCCCGGCGAGGATCGGCTCTGCTTCTCCGCCCTGATGGAACTGACGCCGGACGGAGCCCTGTCCCGCTGGGAATTCCGCAAGACCCTGATCCGCTCCCGGGTCAAGGGGGTGTACAGCGAGGTCAACCGGCTGCTGGCGGGGGAGCGGGAGTCCTCCCTGCTGGAAAAGTACCGGGAGGTGCTGCTCTGTCTGGGAGATCTGCGGGAGCTGGGAGAGCTTCTGAGAAAGCGGCAGCTTTCCCGCAGCGTACCGGCTCTGGAGACAGCTGAGAGCAAAATCCTGCTGGGGCCGGACGGGAGAACCATCGGCGTGGAGCCGAGGAAGCAGGGGGAAGCGGAAAAAATCATTGAGTCTTTGATGCTTACCGCCAATGAGGCCGCCGCCCGGACTGCCCGGGAAGCGGGGATCCCCTTTGTCTATCGGGTACATGAGCTGCCCACTCCCGAAAAGGTGGAGGGCCTGCGGGAGATTCTCAGGGCGCTGGGCGAGGATGCGGCGCCTCTGAAGAAGGATCAGGTGCCGGTTGCCGCCCTCAGCGCCGTGCTGGAGAGCGTGCGGGGCAAGCCATGCGAGCTGCTGGTCAACCGGCAGGTGCTCCGCAGCATGATGAAGGCCCGGTACAGCGAGCATCCGCTGGGGCATTACGGTCTGGCGCTGGCGGATTACGCACATTTCACCTCACCCATCCGCCGGTATCCCGATCTGGCTGTTCACCGGATCCTCAGCGACCGGGTCAGCGGCGGGGAAGCGGCGGCGCTGCAGCGCCGGTACCGTGCCTTTGCGGTGCGGGCGGCGGCTCATTCCTCCGAGACGGAGCTGACGGCCCTGCAGACCGAGCGCCGGTGCGAGGACTGCTACAAGGCGGAGTATATGGCCGGAAAAATCGGCGAAGCGTTTGACGGCGTCATCAGCGGCGCGGTTTCCTATGGCTTTTTCGTCGCCCTGCCCAGTACGGTGGAGGGGCTGGTGCGGCTGCCGGACGGCGGAAGCGACCGGTATGTCTTCGACGGCCTCATGGAGCTTCGGGATACCCTGACCTCCCGCCGCTGGCGGGTGGGCGACCCGGCGCGGGTGCGCTGCATCGGAGCCGATGTGGCCGGCGGCAGGGTGGACTTTGAACTTTGTCAGTAAGGCTTCCAGCCCTGGGCGGAAAGCCGGGACGCGACCTCCTCCATGTGCCGGATTCGCTCCTTGTAGTTGGGAATCTGGGTGCTGACCATCCACCAGAAGGCTTTG
>JAQXNQ010000253.1 GCA_029098085.1 Oscillospiraceae bacterium | reverse complement strand
CGCAAGACTCCCTTTAGAGACCCCATGCCCGCTTCCAGCGGGCATATGCATTTCTTCCGTTTTGTGCAACTTTTTCCTGTAAGTCTCTTTTTCGACAGCCTGCTGGCGGCGTCTTCGGACACCGCCGTTTTGCTTTCAGGGAACGTTTGAAACTTCTGCACCGTAATTTGTGCTGGTGCACAAATCAGAGCCTCCGTTTTTGTGCCGCTGCACAAATCGTTTCCAAACGGCTTGACGGTTTCAAAAGAATGTGGCATCATAAAACAAACTGCTCATTTTCTGCTTCAGGAGGAATATGTGATGACATCCCGTGAAAAGGTTTCACTGATTTTTGACCGCAAGGGTACCGGCGAGGGCGCCATGTGGATAGGACACCCCAACGACAAGACCATTCCGATTTATGCCGAGGCCTGGGGCATCGAGCCCACCCGCGAGGCAATCTTCACCTATCTGAACGACGACTGCCGCTGGATTCTGGCCGACAGCGGCTACCACCATCCCGAGGGACGCCCGGCCTTTGATCCGGCCTACGGCACGCTGGAATGCCCGCCTTCGTTTTCCGGAGGCGGGCATTTTTATCGGAATTTTTCCGGGTCGATCAGCTCCGGGTCGTACATCACCCGGGCGTGGTTTTCCTTGATCAGGGTATGGGACAGCAGATTGCCGGTGCGCTTGTCAATCACATCCCGCCAGACGCTGCCGCAGCGGAAAACAGCGTCTCCTTCCCGGGTGAAGTGCTCATCCTCGGTGCGGATATGGTAGCTGCAGGGCAGACTGTGCTCAGCCCGCAGCTCTCCGCACAGATAGGTGTCGGTGACCCGTATGCAGAGCTGAAAGGTCTGGTCGGTGTCGTTGCGGAAGCGGTAGTCCCGGTAGTTATAGAGAATCGAGGTGCCGGTGCCGAAGGGCACCTTGCGCCCGAAGTCGGGGAACAGGTCGACCCCGTCATGGTGATGATGCTCGGTGATGGTCAGGGGGCTGTGGAGGATCATCCAGTGAATCAGGTTGGTGAACTGGCACAGGCCGCCGCCGATGCCCCTGTCCGGAACCCCCTGCCGGATGGTCAGCCCTTCCCGGTAGCCCTTTTTTGCGGTACAGCTGCCTACCAGATGCCAGAAGGAAAAGGTTTCGCCGGGGCGGATCAGGATGCCGTCCACCTTTGGAGCGGCCAGGGACAGATTGACCGCCTTGTTCTCCTGCAGCACCGGGTCGGCGTCTCCCAGTCTGCGCCGGATCAGGGATTGATGGGAGCAGATCACCGCCGGCAGCAGGGCGGGCTTCCGGACATCAGCCAGCTTCAGCCGGCCGATGAAGCTTTGAAAGCCGTCGGAGAAACTTCTTTTGAAACATTCTTTGCAGACGGAAATGCGGTAGGCGGCGGGGGAGAGCTCGCAGAACAGCTTTCGGGACATGAGATGCCTTCTTTCAGGAAAATGGGCCGCGGTACCCGGCCTTTACAGGCTCAGTGTACCACAGCCCTTCTGTGCTGTCAATGATGAAAAGTACCGGAATCAGACCGCGGTGATCTCGATCTGAATGGCCTGATGGTCGCCGGGCAGCTCCGGCATCCGGAGACCGGCGTACATCAGAGCGGCGCCGGTGAGCACCATGCCGTTTACCGAGTAGGAGGCAGCGGGATCCAGTCCCCGGAGTCTGATGATGACGGGGGCGGGATTGGCGGTGGTCAGAACCTGTACATAGTTCAGCAGCGCCTTCTTTTTGTCTTCCGATACGAACTGCCAGGCGGCGTAGCGGTGATTCTCCGCCGGGTTACTGAGGCGGTAGTAGTCGCCGTAGCTGATCAGGTCGTAATAGCGCTTGAAGGTCTCGATTTGCTGCCGGACGATTTCCTTTTCCTCGTCGGTCATCTTATTCAGGTCCATCTCATAGCCGAAGGTACCGGACATGGCCACAATGCCGCGGGTGTTCAGCGGCGTCACCCGGCCGGTCTGGTGGTTGGGCACGGCGGAGACATGGGCGCCCATGGCGGAGACGGGATAGCAGAAGGAGGTGCCGTACTGGATTTCCAGCCGCTCGATGGCGTCGCTGTCGTCAGAGCACCAGATCTGGGGATGATAGTAGAGCATACCGGGGTCAAACCGTCCGCCGCCGCCGGAGCAGCCCTCAAACAGCACGTCGGGGAAGGCGGTCTCAATCCGCTCCAGCAGCTCGTACAGGCCCAGAATGTACCGGTGATAGACCTCTCCCTGCTGCTCAGGCGGGAGAACGGCGGAGTAAACGTCCATCATGCTGCGGTTCATGTCCCATTTGACATAGGCAATGTTGGCGCTGCCCAAAATGGCGGACAGCCGCTCAAACAGGTAGTCCCGCACATCCTGCCGGCTCATGTCCAGGGTCAGCTGGTAGCGGTTGCGGAGGGGCTCCCGGCCCGGCAGATGCAGGCACCAGTCGGGATGGGCCCGGTAGAGATCGGAGTCCTCCGAGATCATCTCCGGCTCGAACCAGATGCCGAATTTCATGCCGATGCCGTTGATCCGGTCCACCAGCGGCTTCAGACCGCCCTTCAGCTTCTTCTCGTTGACAAACCAGTCGCCCAGGCCGCTGAGGTCGTTGTCCCGCTTGCCGAACCAGCCGTCGTCCATGACCAGCATCTCTACGCCCAGCTCGTGGGCCTGTCTGGCGATGGCGAAGAGCTTTTCCTCGTCAAACCGGAAATAGGTGGCCTCCCAGTTGTTGATGAGGATGGGACGGCGGGCATGCTTGTATTTGCCGCGGCAGAGGTGTTCCCGGTACAGACGGTGATACTGCCGGGACATGGAGCCGAAGCCCTCGGTGCCGCAGATCAGGACGGCTTCGGGTGCGGTGAAGCTCTCGCCGGGCTGCAGCGTCCAGCAGAAGCACTCGGGGTTCAGGCCCATGGCCAGCCGGGTCTGATCCATCTGATCGGTCTCGGCGAAGGCGGTGAAGCTGCCGCTGTACACCAGCGACAGGCCGTAGCAGCAGCCCCGATCCTCGGTGGTACTCTTTTCGCAGAGTACCAGGAAGGGGTTCTGATGATGGCTGGAGGCGCCCCGGTTGGAGGAGATGACGATCTTTCCGTTGTGGACGGGGGTGCGGGTCATATTCCGCTCTCTGGCCCAGCGTCCGCCGAAGGTGAGCAGATCCCAGTCGGTTCCGGCAAAGTCCATGGAGGCGGAGAGGAGATTGTCCAGCTTCAGGGCATCGCCGGTGCGGTTCTCCACCCGAACCGAGCGGGTGATGGCGTCAAAGGCGGGCAGGACGCTGTAGCTGAGGATTACATAGACCTCGGCAAACCGATCCTTCAGGGTGATTTCCAGGGTTTCGGCCTCCGATTCATCGGCGTAAACAGCAGGCAGGCCGGGGAGTCCGGGCTTGCCGGGCAGGATCCGGTGGCTGTCATAGCGCAGATCCAGCGAGCTGCCGCCGTTTGGCCAGGTGACCCGCAGGGCGGTGCCCCGGTAGTCGCTGTTGCCCCAGACGGGGAATTCCTGGGGGAGGGTGTCAAAGGTGTAGTCCCGTTCGGTTCCAACATCGGAGGGGCAGCCGGAAAAGCTCTTGCCGCCGAAGGCGACCAGATGGCTCAGGCTGCAGCCATCGATGGCCGGGCCGTAATAGAGGTGAAGCAGGCCGCCCCGGGCATCCGCCTGCAGCTGATAGCTGGTCTTGTCGGTTCTCAGCGTGAAGACGCGGTCGTTGGGCTCAAAAAAGATGGGCATGAAATTCATCCTTTCGTAAGATGGTTGCAGGCGCAGTGCGCCGGACTGCTATCAGTATAGCTGTTTTTTGCCGCTGCGGCAAGCCTTTCTGACAAAGTGATGGATTTTTCCATATGAACTGCGAAAAAGGCGTCGCTTTTGCCGTTGCGCGTACCGGTAAAATGCTGTTATAATGAAGGAAATTGCCCGAGGGTCTGAAAGGAAGAGGAAAAGATGATCAAAATCGGTACCATTGGCTGCGGTAATATGGCTTCGGCGATTCTGCGGGGAGCGGCAAAGGGGATGCCGGGGAAGTTTGCCTTTTATGGCTGCGATCCGCATCCGGAAAAGCTGGCGGCTCTGTCGGATATCGGCCTGACTCCTCTGCCGTCGGCGGCGGAGGCGGCCCGCTGCTGCGACTATCTGCTGCTGGCGGTGAAGCCTCAGAGCTTTCCGGCGGTGGCCCGGGAGCTGAAAAGCGCCGGAGAGCGGGACAGGGTCTATCTGTCCATCATGGCAGGCATTTCCGCCGATGCCATCAAGGAGGCCCTGGGCTTTGACGCCAGACTCTGCATGATCATGCCCAATACGCCGCTGATGGTGGGCATGGGAGCTACAGCCATGGCGGCGGTGGAGCCCCTGACCCGGGAGGAGTTTGAGACAGCCCGGGCGATTTTTGCCTGTGCCGGTCTGGTGCGGGAGATCCCCGCCGACAGGCTGAATGATGTGATTCCCTTAAACGGCAGCAGCCCCGCCTTTATCTATGAATTTGCGAGGGGTTTTCTGCGGTATGGAGAGCAAGCGGGCTTTTCCGCCGAGACAGCGCTGGCTCTGTTCTGCCAGTCCCTGCGGGGCGCGGCGGAGATGCTGGAGCATTCCGGCATGGATGCGGAGGAGCTGATCCGCATGGTCTCCTCCAAAGGCGGCACCACCCTTGCCGGCCTGACCGCCTTTGAGGAGGGCGGGCTGCAGCCGATGATTGACCTGTGCTGCAGACGGTGCGCCGACCGGGCGCGGGAGCTGGCAGAGGGAACCTGATCCTCGGGTCAGGCAACGGTACAGATAAAGGCTCCCCCTGATGCAGGTCATCTGCGTTGGGGGGAGCCTTGGTCATTCATCGGATTTACTTTTCTTTTTTGGAACCGACCTTCTGGATCGTGTGGTAAATTCTGCCCTTGATGCGGCGTCTTTGACGGTTGATTTTTTTCATCTGTTCGCCGTAATAATGCAGCATCTGCTCCTTGAACTGGGCGCGGTGGAAGAGATAGTCCTCTTTGATCTGCTGCACCTCGGAGAAAAAGGCCTGGTTGAGGGCCGGCTTGTCGCTTTTCTTGCGGACGCCGCTCTGAAGGATCTGCTCGTAGCGGGCATAGGCCCGGGCCACCGCGTCATCCCAGGAGAGATACAGCCGGTCAGCCGCGTTCTGCCCGATGCGCCGCAGCCGCTCCCGGTCAGCGCAGGCCTCCAGCAGAGCCTTGCCCATGGAGATGCCGTTTTCCTCAATCAGAATGCCGGTATCGTTGTCCAGAACGCCTTCTGCCGCGCAGCTGCCCTTGATCAGAATGCTGCCGCAGGAGCAGGCTGCGGCTTCCCGAACGACGATGCCGTTTGTGTCATAGGTGGAGGGGAAGAGGAACAGATCTGCCCGGGAAAAATAGCTCCGCAGCAGCTCCCGGTCATGAATGGCACCGGTGAAGATGCAGTCCTCCTCCAGCCCCTGCTCCCGGACATAGTCCATGATTTCGGGCCGGTCCTGTCCTTCTCCCACAAAGAGCATTTTGAAACGGGCCCCCCGGTCCTTGGCGTATTTCAGCCCGTCAATGGAGATTCGGACGCCTTTATACCACATCATCCGTCCCACAAAGAGGAAGACGGGCAGGTCATCGGACAGACCGTGCTGCTTGCTGAGGGCGGCCAGCTCCTCATCGGAAGCCCGGCCCTTTTTGAAGTCGGTGCCGTTTTCCATGACGATGTACTTGCCGGTGTAGCCCAGGCTGCGCAGGTTTTCCCCGGCGCCCTCGCTGACTACCCATACCTCGTCACAGGCGTTGATATTGGACAGCAGAAACTTTACCGAAGCATTGCGCACCGGGTTGAGCGCGATGCGCTTTTCAATGTCAATGTCAAATTTTGTGTGGTATGTAAAAACAATGGGTGCACCGGTGTAGTGCCGCAGCACCCTGGCCAGTACGGTGGAGATAAAGGGACAGTGGGAGTGAATGATATCGATGTTCTGCCTTCTCAGATGACGGATGATCCGGGGGTCGAAGGGATAACCGGCCCGGTAGCCCAGCTTTTTGCTGATGTAGGCGCTGGGATAGCGCACGACCGGAAAGGAAAACTGGTCATTGCAGTCCGGATACCAGGGCGTGGCGACAATGGCCTTTCCGAGGCCGTTGTCCTGAATGCAGCGGGCGTAATTGACGACGGCGTTGGCGACGCCGTCGATGGTGGGGGGGAACGAATCGTTAAACAGTCCGACGGTCAGTTTGGACATGAAAAAGCCTCCTTCAACAGGGATCGTTCAGCGGAGAGCCAGCTGTTCAAAGCCTATTTATATTTTATTGTACCGTATTCTTGAGGATTCGTAAAGCTTTTTTGGCAAAAACGGTAGAAATTTTTGCCGGGCTGCCGCTTCCTGCCAAGAGAACGCAGCTTCGCAGAGAAAGTCTTCAGAAAAAGTCAGTCGCTGAAAGATTTTCTTTGCGGCAGGAAGAGTCCGGTTCGGATGGGGAGGGGCTGCCGGATTGCGGTCATGGACAGGCGGCAGGCAGAAAAAAGCCCGGCTCCGTGGGGAACCGGGCTCTGACAGCTTTGGGAATATCCAGCCACGTCCAGCTTTCAGAAGAAAAGATGCTCGATGAGGATCTTTACGCCCATCAGCACCAGGATGATGCCCCCGGCCAGCTCGGCACGGGATTTGTACCGGCTTCCGAAGACATTGCCCACCTTGACGCCCACCATGGACAGCAGCAGCGTGACGATGCCGATAAAGGAGACGGCGGGCACGATATCCACCCGCAGGAAGGCGAAGGTGACCCCTACCGCCAGGGCGTCGATGCTGGTGGCTACGGCCAGCGGCACCATGCTGCGGACAGAGACCGAGGCGTCGGCCTGTTCTTCTTCTTTGGAGAAGGATTCCCGGATCATGTTGACGCCGATGAGACAGAGCAGAATGAAGGCGATCCAGTGGTCAAAGGCCATGATCTTCTCCTGAAAACGGCTCCCCAGAAAATACCCCAGCAGCGGCATGCCCGCCTGAAAGCCGCCGAAATACAGTCCCACGATGAGCGCCTTTTTCCAGCTCATTTTCTGCATGGACAGCCCCTTGCAGATGGAGACGGCGAAGGCGTCCATGGAAAGTCCCACGGCGATCACGAACAGTTCAAACAAGGTCATATCGATTCTCTCCTGTATTTTATTGCGGGGGCCGATAAAAAACGAGACCTATCCGCGGCAGTATCCGCAGATAAGTCTCGTCATTTCAAGCATAGCCAGAACCAAGGTCAGTATGTTGACTAAGCTGCGCCCGGCGGCGCCGACTACTCCCTTATCCAAGCTCCTGTGAGCTTTGGTTAACAAGGCCTATGATACCAGCTTTTTCCCCGTTTGTCAAGGACTTTGGGAGGGATCAGGCGGTGTGGGTCGTGCGGTTTTTCTGCAGCTGGGTGTGCAGCAGTCTGCCGACGATGGCGCCGCCGATGGCGGTCAGGATGATCTCGGGGATCATGTACAGGCCGTTGTAGACCAGCGAATAGATGGCGCTGAGTCCGGCGCCGCTGAAATGATCCAGGAACCATTGCCCCCAGGAGGTCTGACCGAAGAACCAGTCGGCGTAGGAGCCGAACAGCAGGAAGCCGGAGACGAAGTGGCAGAGGAACCGGCAGCAGAGACCGATGACCGCGCCTACCGACAGCGCACCGGCCGTGCTCTTCATGAACCGGGCCGCCAGACCGGACAGGCCGACCGACGAGAAGGCCAGGATGTAGTCCAGAATCAGGATGCCGGCGAAGACGGCGGGGCCGTTTTCCTGCACCATGGCGGCCAGACCGGAGGCGCCGCCGCCGGAGATCAGCAGGGTGATCAGGCCGTGGGCCAGACCCGCAAAAGCGCCCCAGCAGATGCCGTATTTGTACGCGACGATGACCAGGGGCAGCATGGCGAACAGGGTGATGGAGCCACCGTAGGCCCAGGGAGCCTCAAATTTGAAAAAGGTGTCCAGAATAATGCCGATGGCCACCAGCAGGCCGCTTTCCACCAGTCGGAGGACTTTTACGTTTTGTGTACTTGCCATAAATATAACTCCTTGTATTTGATTTTCAGGGAAACAGACAAAAACCGCGCAGGGCATACCCGCGCGGCAAGGAGACTGTGTCCGGTCATGATGTCCCGGATCAAGTGCAGATCTTCCTACGCTGGCATTACCCAAACAGGTTCAAAGGGTCGGATGATTCCTCTCAGCCAGACGGTGTCCGCCGGCTCCCCTGATCTGACCTCTATTGTACCACCGGCGTCACAATTTGTCAACATTTGGCGGCCTGCTTCCTGTCTGCGCAGGGGAGAGGCTCCATGATTCCGTCTTTTCCGCCGGAATGCGCCATGCCTTTCCCGACAGGCTTTGCGCTTAAAGTCGGCTATACTGATAGGGATAAAACCCATCGGCAGCTCGGCGTGACCGGGAAAGGACGAAAAAATGAGAGGACTTATCGGAAAAAGACTGGAAGGGAAGCTGTCCGGGCAGAAGACGGCTGCTCTGCTTCGGCTGGGACTCTGCTTCGGAGCGGCCATGCTGTCCTGCGGCATCCGGCTGCCGGGCGGGCTTTCCCCCTTTGGCCCGGCATTGACGCTGGCGCTGCCGGGAAACTGTGCGCTGGCGGCTTTCGGCGGCGCATTGGGCGGATACTGCCTGCTCGGCGGCTTTGAGGAGAATCTGGCCCGGCTGGTGGCGCTGCTCTGCGCGCTGGGCGTCAAGCTGCTGGTCATGGATCTTCCCCGGGTGCGCAGCAGCAGCGGCTTTCTGGCCGCGGCTTCGGCCGTACTGACCGGCGGATGCCTGGTGACCCGCAATCTGCTGCTGGATCTGGGCGGCCTGGATCTGCTGTTCTGCCTGGCGGAAGGGGCCCTGTCCGGCACCCTGTGCTACTTTGCCTTTCATGGCGGAAGGGCGCTGCTGTCGGGCCGGAAGCTGTCAGACTGCAGTCCCGTTGTCACCATGAGCCTGATTCTGCTGGGGCTGACGCTGCTGGCGGGACTGTGCCAGATCAGGCCTGCCCCTCTGAATTTGGGATGTGTGCTGGTCTGTCTGCTGCTGGCGGCGGTCGGTCAGCGCAGGGGCGCTTACGGCGCGGTATCCGTCGGCATCTGCTGCGCCGCCGCCATGACCCTGTCGGATGCCTCGCTGGCCATGAGCGGAGCGGTATACGCGGCGGCAGCGTTCTGGTCGGGGCATTTCGCAGGAGCCGGACGGATCCGCCATGGGCTGCTGTATCTGCTGATCGGGCTATCCGGGATTCTGCTCACCGAAAGCGGTGAGCCAGCGCTGCAGGGGGCTTTGAACCTGCTGATGGGCACAGCTTTGTACCTGCTGCTGCCGGAGAGGGCGCTGACGCTGATTCCCCGCATCCGGGAAAAGCCCCGCCAGCAGCCGCCCGACTATACCCGGGCAGCGGCCCGGCTGCGTTTCTCCGCCGAGACGCTGGAGGATATCCGCAGTGCGGTGGAAGCCGTATCCCGCAAGCTGTATGCTTCCGGCATCTGCAGTATGGAAAGCGTGTATGACTGCACCGCCGACCGGGTCTGCCGCAAGTGCGGCCTCAAGCTGTTCTGCTGGGAGACGGCCTACAGTCAGACCATGGATGCCTTTCAGCGGTTTACGCCGGTGCTGAAGCAGAAGGGCTTTGCTGAAAAAGAGGATCTGCCCGCCTATTTTGCCGGAAAGTGTCCCAAATCGGCGGAGCTGCTGCGGTCGGTGAACAGCTATTACCAGGAATACACCTCCCGCGAGGCAGCCAGCCGCAGGGTGCTGGAGGCCAAGCAGGTAGCCTCCGAGCAGCTCAGCGGGGTGGCCGACCTGCTGATGACCCTGGGTCAGGAGCTGGCGGACGTGCGCCAGTCGGACGGGAAGGCGGCGGAGCAGGTGCGGGAGCTGCTGCTGCAGCTGGGGGAGGAGCCGGAGGAGGTCTGGTGTCTGGCGGACCGGTTTGACCGGATGCGGGTGGAGGTCTGTCAGAAAAACCCCATGAAGGCGGACGGAGCGCAGGCTGCCAGAGAGTTTTCGGTGCTGCTGGAGCGGCCCTTTGCCCCGCCCGAAGCGGTGACCGCCGGCGGGGAGACCCGGATCACCTTCTGTGAAAAGGCCCGTTTGACGGTGGAGCTGGGGGTCTGTCAGATCAACGCCGGCAGCAACCGGATTTCCGGTGACTGCTGCGACCATTTTACCGACGGCCGGGGGTACTTCCATCTGGTGCTCAGCGACGGCATGGGCAGCGGCGGACGGGCGGCGGTGGATTCCATCATGGCCTGCAGTCTGGTGCTCAAGCTGATCAAGGCGGGCTTCGGCTTTGATGCCGCCCTTCGGCTCATCAACAGCGCGCTGCTCTGCAAGGCAGGGGATGAGACGCTGGCGACGCTGGATATCGGCTGTATCGACCTGTATACCGGCAAGGCGGAATTTCTCAAGGCAGGGGCGGCGCCCACCTTCCTCTGCCGGGAGGGCAAAACCGTGACGGTGGGCGGTCAGTCTCTGCCGGTGGGGATCCTGCAGGGGATCACCTATGACCGCCGCACGGTGCGGCTGCGTCCGGGGGATCTGGTGGTGATGCTCACCGACGGGGCCATGGCCGTCAGCGAGAGCTGGATGAAGGAGGAGATTGCCCTCTGCGCCGACGGTACGGCGGAGCACATCGCCAAACGGATGGCGGCAGCTGCCCGGCATCAGAACGGGGAGCCGGGAGACGATATTACGGTAGCCGTTCTGAAGATCCGGCTGGCGGAGGGGTGAAAGAGAATGACAGATCCGGGATACTCGTAAACAAAAAAGTGCTTCATAGTGAAAAGCTGCGCAAGGAGACGGGACGCGGTATGCCCGCTGGAAGCGGGCATGGTTTTGTCTTCGCTTTCCCTGAAGGGAAAGCTGCAAGAATAGCTCCCGGCCAAGATGACGGCCGGGCCGCCCACAGGGCGGACGCCATTCTTGCGCGTGAGCGAGCCTTCTCTACGTCTACTTGCAATGGGCTCTGCCAGACTAAGGCCAAAGGCCGTGTCGAGGACCCGCGATTTTTGGCTTTCCGCTTGCGGAAAGCGAAGGAAACTCGAGTAAAACTTTAAATGCTTTGGCAATCCGACGAAAGCAATTCCTTATTCGTACAGGCTGCCTCCCGTTAACTTCATCAACAAGCCGAAATCCCCGGCCTTCCAACAAAGGAAAGCCGGGGATTGGTTTCTCAGAGCCTGACGCTTCAGATCGCCTGACGGATGCCGTCGCGGTAGACCATGGCGGGGGTGTAGTCCTCATTCAGCACCAGCAGGTCGGCGTACTTGCCTACCGAAATGGAGCCCACCACATCGTCCATGCGGGCGGCCTTGGCGGGATTGATGGTGGAGCACTTGATGGCGGTCTCTTCGGGAATGCCGAAGGACATCAGCCGGCGGATCTCCTCCAGAATGTTGACCACCGAACCGGCGATGGTGCCGTTGGGCAGCTGGGCGCGACCGTCCTTGACCACCACTTCCTGTCCGCCCAGGGAGCAGACGGTGCCGTCCGGCATACCGGCGGCCATGAGGCTGTCGGAGATGACGACGACCTTATCGTCGCCTACCGCCTTGAAGGTGGCGCGGATGACAGCGGGATGCACATGGGCGCCGTCGCAGATCAGCTCGGTATAAGCGCCGGTGTCGATGGCCGCGCCGACCGTGCCGGGCTCCCGGTGCACCAGACCGGTCATGGCGTTGAACAGGTGGGTGGTGCTGGTGGCGCCGGCGGCGTAGCCCGCCATCACCTGATCGTAGGTGCCGTCGGTATGGGCGATGCTGACGGTGCAGATGTCCTTGGCCTGTCCGATAAAGGTCAGGTTGTCAAACTGCTCGGGGGCCACATCCACCAGACGGATGCGGTTGCCGCTGTCGGCATTGAGCTTTTTGAAGGTCTCCAGATCGGCGGGGATGACATACTCGGCTACATGGGCGCCCTTTTTGGGAACGCTGATGAAGGGGCCTTCCATGTTGATGCCGATGAACCGGCTGCCGGGATGCTCCTCCTCCATCCAGGCGGCGTAGGCCTTGTAGATGCGGCTCAGCTCGTCGGGAGGCAGGGTCATGGAGGTGGGGCAGACAGTGGTGACGCCGGCCTTGATGTAGGTGTCGGCCATGGTCTGGAAGGCTTCGGCATTGCCGTCGCAGAAATCCTTCATGCCGCAGCCGTGTGTGTGGATGTCGATCAGGCCGGGCAGCACCTTCTTACCCTGCAGGTCGATGACCTCTTCGCCGTCGGCGGGAAGATCCTGACCAACGGCAGCGAAGACGCCGTCCTTTACCAGAATGTCCGCTTTCTCAAAGGTGCAGCTTTCGGTAAAGACCAGTCCGTTTTGAAACAGCATATCGTTCAGATCCTTTCAGTTTAATGGGGCTTCTATCCTTATTGTAGCACGAATGAAAGGAATCTGCAACGGTGGCTTTTGCCGTCCGGCAAAAAGCGCTTTGGAAATTTTCTTTGAAAAATGCGAAATTCAGTCGGACGCGGGGATAAAAATGTGGTACAATAAAGAAACAGCGTTTTCATAAGGACAGAATCACCGACAGCGGAGGAATAAAAAGTGCAGCATATTTTTCTCGACTTTGAAATGAACCCCATTCCCCGGAGCAACGCCGAAGCGCGGGCCGTGGTGCTCAGCGAGATCATCCAGATCGGCGCCGTGCGGCTGGACGAAAACTATCAGCTGGTGGATCGTTTCTCCCTCAATGTCCGCCCCGAGCTGAATCAGGTGCAGCCCAACATTACCGCTCTGACCGGCATCCGGCAGGCGGACGTGGAGGACGCGCCCCTGCTGAAGGAGGCTCTCGCTCAGTTCGCCGACTGGATCGGGGAGGGAAGCGTGCGGGTCTATTCCTGGAGCGACACCGACCGCAAGCAGCTGCTGCGGGAGTGTACCCTCAAGGGGCTGGAGGTGCCAAAGCCCTTCCGCCGCTGGATGGATTTCCAGCGGGTCTATACCCGGCTGCTGGGCCTGTCCCGCCGGTCGCCCCTGTCCCTGAAGAACGCGCTGGGCGCTTCGGATACGGATTTTTCCGGCAGCCAGCACAGCGCCGTGGCCGATGCGGAGAACTCCGCCTCTCTGCTGACGCTGGTCAAGGACAAGGAGGCCTTCCAGGAACGCACCAAAGTGATCCTGCAGGTCATGGGCAAGACCGAGGAGCCCGCCGGTACGACCCTGGGCGATCTGTTTGACTTCGGCAAGATCCGGGAG
>JAQXNQ010000252.1 GCA_029098085.1 Oscillospiraceae bacterium | reverse complement strand
CCCACCGGGAGCTGCTTCAGAAAAACGGCTTCTACGCGGGGCTGTACTACGCGCAGTTCCAGTAAAAACCGGTTCCATTGAAACCGCTGGTTTCAGCGAAGCCGTTGGTCTCGGAGAAGCCGTTGGTTTCGGAGAAACCGTTGGTCTCGAAGAAACCGTTGACAGCATCGGAAATCTGATATAAGATGAAGATAGAGAACCCCCTTCGGGAGAAAGGAGTGCTGCGTATGTCTTTTACCGGATGGCTCTGGCAGGCTGCTTCGGTGCTTTCCGCCGTGGTTTCCTGGGTCCTTGCGCTGCTGCTGATCTGCGCACTGGTGCTGGTGATTCTGGCCTGCCTGAAGTACCTGCGCACGCCGAAAAAGTGAGGCGGAGAGGGGATGGCGAAGTGCGCCGTCCCCTCTTTCTGTAAGGCGGCGATTGGATCGGCTTTGCCGTCAGAAGGGGAGTTCTATATGTCCACACCCGATTTCCATGCTCTCTGCACCCTCTGGGGACTGGGAGAGCTGACCGCACCGCCCGTTTCCCTCACCGGCGGACTGCTGCACAACATGTACCGGCTGGAGACAGAAGGGGGCGTCTTCGCGGCCAAGGCCCTGAATCCCGGCATTCTCCGCCGCCCGGAAGCCATGGGCAACTATCTCCGCTCGGAGGAGATCGCCCGGAGCGCCGCCGCTGCCGGGTTTCCCGCCCTGCCGGCCCTGACCCTTTCGGGGGAGCCGCTGGTTCGGACGGGGGAGCAGTACTGGATGCTCTTTCCCTGGGCCGAGGGCCGCGCCCTGCGGGGGGATGACATCCGTCCGGAGCACTGTGCCCGGATGGGTGCGCTGCTGCGGCAGCTGCATGGGCTGTTTCCGGCGGAGGAGCGCGCGCCCGCTGCCCAGCCGATTCCGTCCGGCTGCTGGATAGAGCTGCTGAATGAAGGGGCGGATCAGCCCTGGGCTGAACCGCTGCGGCAGCTGCTGCCCTCTCTCCGCATCTGGACGGAACAGGGCAGCAAAGCTCTTTCTGCCTTGGAGCAGGGACAGGTGCTGAGCCACCGGGACATGGATTCGAAAAATGTCCTCTGGACAAGGACAGAAACAGGAGATCAGCCCCTGGTCATCGACTGGGAGGCGGCAGGACGGGTGCACCCGCTGCAGGAACGGCTGGAGACAGCCCTCTGCTGGTCGGACGACGGCAGACGGACTTGCTGCTTCGATGCCTTTATGGAGGGCTACGGCTCCCTGCCCCGGGACGCATCCTGGCTGGCGGAGCAGGCCGCAGCGGCGGTGGTGCTGGGGCGGCTGGACTGGCTGCGGTACAACCTGCTGCGCTCCCTGGGCGGGGAGGGCGCCGATGAAGAGGCGCGGCAGCTGGGCTGCTCTGAGGCTTTGCAGGTACTGCGGAGCCTGCCGTCCCTCGCCCGGATGCTGAAGCTTTGACCCACGGAAGGAGGAACTGCTGTGAAAAAGATGCTGATTCCCATGCTGGAAACGGTCATTGATTCGGAAGGCTTTGTGGCCACCGCCCGGGATGGCCAGCTGCGCAGCGATCTGCTGCGGGTCACGGCTCCGAAGGCCGACCGCTGTCGGATCTGGCGGCAGAAGCCGGAAGGAGACGGACAGCAGGAGTACGAAGAGCTGTCCCTGACGCCGGAAACAGCGGCAGAGCTCTGGCAAAGCCGCTCGGGACGCTGGGAATACTATGCCGTGCAGCTGCTTGCGGGCGGCCGGCTGCTGCTGTCCGCCGGACGGTACGGCTGTGAGCTGATGCTGTTTGAGGTGGAGGAGGAGCGGACGAAGGAGCTTTGCGAGCTGCTGGAGCAGTACAGCGAGGTCACCGGCGTCAGGATTTATCCCATGCCGGAGGAGGTGCTCTCCCGCTGTGCCAGAAGAGTTGTGTAAAAAATCAGCAGGAAGGAGCGGCGTGGACGCAGGGGTGGTCTCTTCCTGCGCGGAGCCGGGCGTGACCATGAAGCTGCGGACTGTTTTTTCACCAGAAGGGACGCGGGTGACCCTGAAGGGCTTTTCTCTGGCGGACACGCTGGACTGCGGCCAGTGCTTTCGCTGGGAGCAAAATCCCGACGGCAGCTTTTCCGGCATGGCGGAGGGCCGCGTCCTGACCATCCGCCAACAGGGCGACGAGCTGCTGCTTTGCAGGGTGGGGGAAGCGGACTTTCCCTTCTGGCGGCGGTATTTTGACCTGGATGCCGATTACGGCGCCATGATCCGCTGCTTTCCGGCTGATGAGACACTGCAGCGGGCCTGCGGCCGGGCAGGCGGCATTCGTCTGCTGCGTCAGGAGCCCTGGGAGGCCCTTTGCTCCTTCATCATCAGTCAGAACAACAACATCCCCCGCATCAAGGGCATCATCGGACGGCTTTGTGAGCAGTTCGGACAACCCGTCCCCGGCGGATTTGCCTTTCCACGCCCGGAGGAGCTTGCCGACCGGACGGTGGAGGAGCTGGCGCCGCTGCGGGCGGGCTTTCGTGCAAAATATATCCTGGACGCCGCCGAAAAGGCTGCTTCCGGTGTCCTCCTTTTGGCCCAGCTGGAGACGGCGCCTCTTGAGGAGGCACGGCAGGCTCTGCAAACCATCCGGGGCGTGGGACCCAAGGTGGCTGAATGCGCGCTGCTGTACGGCTTTCACCGGCTGGACGCTTTTCCAGTGGATACCTGGATCAAAAAGGTGCTGGCCCGGTGTTACCCCGGCGGCTTCCCCGACTGCGGCGGCTATGAAGGCCTTGCTCAGCAGTTTCTCTTTCATTATATCCGGCTGGAGGACCGGGGGCTGTGAAGCTCCCGGCTCTCTTTCAGAAGAAAAATATAAAAAGACGAGAAAATTTTGAAAAAGGGGTTGACATTGCGGCTGCGGTGTGGTATTATAATAGAGCACTCAACGAGAGTGAGAATTGAATATCGCGGAGTGGAGCAGTTCGGTAGCTCGTCGGGCTCATAACCCGAAGGTCGTAGGTTCAAATCCTGCCTCCGCAACCATTCGTATGTACGCCTTTGAAATTCAGAGGCGTACATTTTTGTTTTGTCTGGAAGTTTTAGGAGCTGCACTGAACATTTCGCAAAATCGGGGAAAAAGAAAGTGGTGGGGTCAGGAAAAGAAGGCACGGAGAGCTGTGGAAAGGCTCCCCACGCCTTCAATCATCGCTTGCAGAGGCGCTCGGCTACCGGTCGGGCGCTTTTATTCTTGGTGTATCATTGGAAAATCCCGAGAACTGATTAAAGGCTTAAAACGTTTTCCATGGGACAAATACGAGGAAGAAGAGATTATACTTGAGCGTTCCTGCTCGATAGAAACGGTAAGATCATCCGTTGTCGATCCCCCATACCTCGTATCCTCCGAACAAAGACACTCGCACTTTTCACACATCTTCTTCCACAATCAATCCTCTGGCGTCCACGCTCTCGATTCTTTTATTCATAATGGCCTTATACGCATCCGATTCAAAACAGCGCGTCAACGCCTCCCGGGAGGGAAATGAAATAATGATCACACACTGAGGATTTCTGTTTGGTGACAGGGAAGTGATCTTCTCGGAGCGAACGATATATTTTCCTCCGCAGCGTTCTACAATCGGTACAACCTGCTCGATATACTCGTCATAGCTTCCACGGCCCTTATGCTCATCAATACAGGTATCCACTACAAAAAAGCAGCTCATATGATACGCTCCCTTCTTTCCGGCAATCGACTGTTGCCGCAAACAGCTGATTGGATGTTGACATATGCTGATTGATCGCCCGGCAAAGCTTATCCGCAGGCACAGGCAGAGCGTCACCCTTATCCTGGATGAAAACCATACGACAAAGGCATCCTTCCGGAAACCCCGTTTGGATGCCTTTGTCTCAGGGTGCTGCCGCACGATGCCGTGTGACAGCGCCTTTTTCATGTCATGCGCTCAGGATGTTTAGCCGCAGAATTACTTTACCCAGACGCCGTTTGCATCGACCTTATAGCCGTCAGGGGTGACAGCGTTGGTCAGCATGATGCCGTCGGTGCCGAGGTAGTACCATGCGCCGTTCCACTGGAGCCAGCGGCTCTGCAGCATGGTGCCACCTTCGCTGAGATAGTACCATGCGCCGTTCCACAGCAGCCAGCGGCTTTGCAGCATAGCGCCGCCTTCACCGAGGTAGTACCACGCGCCGTTCCACTGCACCCACTGATTCTCCAGCATGGCGCCGCTTTCGCCGAGGTAATACCACACGCCCTTGCTGAGAACCCAGCTGTTTTCGGCCATGACGCCGGTGTCCGGATCAAGGAAGTACCAGCATCCGCCAAGCTTCTGCCAGCCGGTCTGCATGTCGCTGTCGAAGTAGTACCAGCTGCCGTCCAGCTCTACCCAGCCGGTCTGCAGATACCCCTTTTCGTCGAAGTAGTAGGTCTTGCCGCCGATTTTCTGCAGGCCCTTGACCTTCAGACCGTTTTTATAGTACACGGTACCGGACGCAAGCTCTTTCCAGCCGCTGGGAGCGGAAAGGTCCATATGGACCCACTTTGCCCAGTATTCCTTTTTGTCCGTTTCGTCCGTGCCGATCGCCGTAATGGGATCGCCTGTCAGGGCTTCGTTTGCGTACCAGCCCGCGAAGATATAGCCTGCCCGGGTCACGTCGGTCGGGAGCACCGCGCCGACACCATCGGTGTACTCAGTGACATTGCCGCTGCCCACGGTACCGCCATTGGGATTAAGAGCGACGGTGTAGGTGTCGACCGTCCATCTGGCCCAGTATTCTTTGGTATCCGTTTCGTCCG
>JAQXNQ010000251.1 GCA_029098085.1 Oscillospiraceae bacterium | reverse complement strand
GGCTGGCATTGCGGATCTGACTTCCGCGACGCTGCCCGACCACACCCGGAAATACATGGTCCTGATCACCGATGGCGGCAGCTATTGGTGGATGGACGGTGATACGGCGGTCAACAACCGTTACTACACCGGTGAGGGCACGGCTATCGCGTCCCTGATGAACCAGGACGCTGCCGAAGGCGGCTATGTGATAAATGGTACGGTGAATGAGTTGAAATACCCCACGGCCATGAATCTGACGGACCGGACGCCCAAGATTTACGGCAGTGCTGATGCTGACTGCCCTCTGGATTACGCGGTCAAGCAGATCAAGGGAAGCGCCAATGCCTATACCAACTTGGAGACCGGCATTTACTGGGCCACCAAGAAGCTCAATGAGATCCCCAGCGATGTGAACCTGTTTACCGTGGGCCGTCCTTACTATGCAGGTACGCCCTCTCTGGCTGCCCTGACGGACCTGGCCGGCAAGTTTGTGCAGCTGGCTGCCGCTAAGGACAAGACGAATCTCTCCCCCACTCTGACCGGCAAGGACCTGGATGAGGCCCTGGAGCTGATCGCCCAGCAGGTGAGCGTCATCGTCCCCAAGGACAGCACGATCACCGACTATATCGGCCGCACCCAGCCGGAAAAGAAGGAAACGGAAACCTATAACTTCGATGTGGTTACGGAGAAGGGCTTTACCCTCCAGGTGGGCAGCAAGACATATACCGGCAATCGCGTTTCTGACAACACCTGGACATTTGCCGACGGTTCCACGCTGGTCTATACTGCCGGCACCGACGAGCATTTTGTCCTGACTCTGGGCCAGGATATTGTCCGCGGCGGCAAGGTCACCCTGAGCTATCAGGCGAAGCTGGTTCGCTATGACGCATCCAGAGGCCACCATGACGTTCTGACCAACGTGCAGGCGTACCTGACTCCTGTGAACACCGGTGACGGCCTGCTCTTCCCGGAGCCCAGCCTGGGCTATCGCATCGGCGGCAGCAAGCCCGGCGAAGAGGAGACCATCATTCCTGACGATGATGTCCCCCTGGCTGATCTGAACGAGATCGACCACTACGCCTATATCATCGGCCGTGAAGACGGTCTGGTCCATCCCGACGGCAACATTACCCGCGGTGAGGTGGCTACGGTCTTCTTCCGGATGCTCACCGATGAGTCCCGCAGCGCTCTGTGGAGCCAGAGCAACCGCTATTCCGATGTCCAGCCGGACCTCTGGTGCAACGCCGCGATTTCCACCATGACCCGCGCCGGCGTGATCAAGGGCTTTGAAGACGGCACCTTCCGCCCCAACGCGCCGATCACCCGTGCCCAGTTTGCCACCATCGCAGCGCGCTTCTTTGAAGTGACTTACGAGGGCGATGATAAGTTTACCGACATTGCGGGCCATTGGGCGAAAGATTATATCAACAAGGCTGCCGAGGCGGCGCTTATCAATGGATACTCTGACGGGACCTTCCGTCCGAACCAGAATATCACCCGCGCCCAGGCCATGACCATCTTTAACCGTGTGCTGGGTCGCGCTCCTGAGAAGAACCACTTGCTGCCCGGCGCGATGATCACCTGGCCTGACAATATGAATACCAGCGCCTGGTATTATGCCGACGTGCAGGAGGCCACCAACTCCCACGAGTACGACATCGAGTACAATGCGGCGGGTGAGCCTTATGAGGTCTGGACGAAGCCTCTGCCGGTCCGCGACTGGGCTGCCTTTGAAACGGAATGGGCCACGGTGAACTCTGCCGCCAATCCCGGTGAAGTTATCTCTGTTCCTGTAAACGTCAAAAAGTAAGTGCTGGGAAAAGGCCGCCGTGGACCCCCACGGCGGCCTTTCCAGCAGAGAAGGAATTGAAATTAAGTCAGAAAACTGTGCTTTTTATCAGCAGCCCTCCGGAATACTTGAATTTGCAGAGAGAATGTGCTACCATGACTATGATTTCCCTTATCGCGGAGCGACTGCCTCTTTGCGGCGGCAAATCGCGTCTGCGGCGATGAAAAGGGGTGAAGAAAAACTTGAAAGCGACAAGTGAAGTGGTCCTGCGGGAGATCGCCGGTGAAAACCTTCTGATTCCGGTGGGCCAGACGGCGCTGAAAATCCACGGTATGATCACCCTCAGCGAGAGCGGATTGCTGCTGTGGAAGCGGCTGCAGACCGAGTGCACCGAGGATGAGCTGGTGGAAGCGCTGCTGACAGAGTATCAAGTGGACCGGGAGACCGCTGCTGCCGACGTGAAAGCCTTTATCCGGCAAATGCAGGAAGTGGGGATCCTGGAGGAAAGCTGATACGCGGCAGGTGCCGCTGCGATTCGGCAGCAGCAGATGGAAGATGGCCATACAGGAATTATCTGTCGCCTCAATATCGTTTGATGATTGTAAAAAAGCCGCCCCGCTGTGAAGTTTCACGGCGGGGCGGCTTTTTTGCCGGCTCATAATCCCCGGTAGATCCGGGGCACCCGGGAGCGGATGTTGCAGGAGATGGCGCTGGGGCCCAGCCCCAGAGGCTTGTACAGCCATTGGCAGGGGACTGCTTCATCGCCGCTGCCGCCCAGGAGAAGCACCTCATCGTCCACGGAGACCTCCGGGCAGTCAGTAACGTCAACCATGAACATATCCATGCAGACCCGGCCCACCACGGGACAGACCCGGCCGTGGATACGGACTCGGCCCAGATTGGTCAGCTGCCGGGGATATCCGTCAGCGTCTCCGGCGGAAACCACGGCCAGCATGGTATCCCGCTGCGTGACGGCCTGGCGGCTGTAACTCACCGGTGTTCCGGCGGCGACCTGCCGCACCATGGCCACACGGGCTTTCCAGGTCATGACCGGCTGAAAAGCTGAGGGATGCAGCATGGCCGTGTCAGGCAAAAGACCGTACAGCACGGTGCCCACCCGGCACATATCCAGCGCATATTCCGGAGAATTCACCGTGGCGGGGGAGTTGCAGCAATGTCGCAGCCCCGGCTGGATGCCGCGTTCCTCCAGGGCCTGACAAAGACGCAGGAAGCGGTCAAATTGGGCTTGGGTATAGGCGTCATCCTCCGGCTCATGGCTGTACGAGCTGGAAAAGTGGGTGAAGATGCCGCTGATGCGCAGCCCCGGCGTCCGGTATGCCGCCACCGCGTTCTCCACGGTGTCCGTGAAGGAGGCGTCGCAGCACGGGTAGCCGATACGGGTCATGCCCGTGTCTAGCTTTAGGTGGCAGGGAACGGCGGCGCCGGCCTCCACGGCGCAGGCGGCCAGACGGGCGGTATAATCGGGAGAGAGCAGCGTCTGGGTGATGTTTTCCGCCGCCAGCAGCGGCGCCGCTTCCGGAGGTGTGTACCCCAGAATGAGGATCTCCTGGCGAATACCCGCCTGCCGCAGCTCCAGCGCCTCGGACAGGCAGGCCACGCCGATCCAGTCATCGGGGAAGGACTGCTCCAGGACCCGGGCGGCGGGGATGGCACCATGGCCGTAGGCATTGGCTTTCAGAATATTCATAAGGCGGCAGCCGGGGGGGAGCAGCTGATGCAGTACGCGGCAGTTGCTGACCAGAGCATCTAGGCTGATCTCCACCCAGCAGCGGCTGGTGGTCAGATCCATGTAAAACTCCTTTCTGCTGTATATGCCAACTGCCGGCCAACCACTTTTGTGGCGGCCGGCAGTTGCGTAGAGGGGTGAGAAGAGAGAGGTGAGATTACTTTTTCAGAACGACCACTTCGTCGTTTTCATCATACATCTTAATGCCTTCCTTCTCCTCCTTCGTCCGCAGCAGACCAAACTGGATGGTGCAGATAGCAACGATGGCCAGGATGAAGCAGTAGAAGTTGGCGCCGATGATGGTGAAGGGAGACAGGCCGGTCAGAGTGATGCACAGCAGAACCTGGCCGCCGTGGGGGATGATGCCCTGGACGATGCAGGAGAAGATATCCAGCAGGGAGGCAACGCGCTTGGGAGCCACGTTGTGCTCCGCAACCACCTTGCGGACCAGGGGAGCCGCCATGATGATAGCGATGGTGTTGTTGGCCAGAGCGGCGTCGAACACGGACACCATGCCGGCGGTCATGTACTCAGCACCCTTGCGGGTTTTGACGCTGGCGTGCATTTTTGCCACCAGCCAATCAATGGCACCCAGGTCTTCGGCAATGCCGCCGATGCCGCGCAGCATCAGGGAGATCAGGCAGATATCATACATACCGGACATACCGGAGGAGGCAGCCTGGGCAAA
>JAQXNQ010000250.1 GCA_029098085.1 Oscillospiraceae bacterium | reverse complement strand
GAGCTGGTGTCCTACCGGGTTCATCAGCTGGCCATGGGGCTGATGAGCGAGAGCGCAGACCGGGGACGGCGGGAGGCGGGGCAGCTGGTGACGGTGACCACCGCTCCGGACGGCTCGGTTGCTTCAGTGCAGACCGACACTGAAGGGGTCATCCGGGTCAAGGCGGCCGCTCTGGAGACGCTGCTGGAGAGCCTTTCCGGCCTGGGGGAGCGGGAACTGGCCATTCCGCTGGGGGATCTGCTGGCGGGGCAGTGGCTGTCCGGCCGGGGGCCGGATGTCCGCTTCCGGTTTCGTCCCGAGGGGGCCGTGACCGCCCGGACGGTTTCCTCCTTCACCGGCTGCGGCGTCAATCAGAGCTGTCACCGGATCACCCTGTCCATGACGGTGACGGTGGGAGCGGTGAGCTCCTTTGGGTCGGTTTCGGTGCCGGTGGAGTCGGAGTTTATCCTGGCGGAGACGGTGATCGTGGGAAAGACGCCCCAAAGCTACACGCAGGTGCTCACCGAGGATCGGGAGCTGGTGCGGGACATCGCGGATTTTGCCGGGGAGGATGGCTGAGGCTTCTTACGGGCAGGTACCGCCTATCGACCTTTACCAAAGATTATGGGTCAAGGGGCGTCGCTTTCCGCTGCGCAGAAAGCTGCAAGAATGTCTCACGGCCAAGACGACGGCCGCGCCGCCCGCAGGGCGGACGCCATTCTTGCGGGCGAGTGCGCTTCCATTAGGCTGTCAAAACAATAAAGTTTTACTCGATTTTTTTCAAAAAATCGCGGGGTCGGGGCAGAGCCCCTGGTCGCGGCTCGCAAGCCGCGAAATCCTGCTCCTCCGCGCTCGGCGCGGACAGTAGATATAAAAAAGCGCGGCTCGCAGGGCGCAAGATTCTAAATAGACAAAGCTATGCCCGTTCCTTTCAAATCTTCTGCTTAGAGAGCGCCTTCCGCTGGGCGGAGAGCCCCGCAGGTCCGGCGAACAGGTCGTCCGCCGCCTGCAGAATGGTGTCGGAGGCCTCCAGATGCTCCCGGAAGGCAGCGGGAAGGGCGCTGAGCCCCAGCCGTGCGCCCAGCAGGTTACCGGCGATGGAGCCGGTGGAATCGCTGTCGCCGCTGTGATTGACCGAAGCGATGAGCGCGCCTTCCAGATCCTCCGGGTACCGCAGAGCGCAGAATACCGCGATGGCCAGCGCCTCATCGCCGACCCAGCCCTGACCCAGCTGCCGGATGGCGTCGATGTCCGGCAGACCGTTTTCCGCCAGAGAAACGGCTCTTTCTGTCAGCTCCAGCAGCTGGGAAAGCTCCGGCAGCTCCGGCCAGAGCCGCTGCAGCACTGCTTCGCTTTCCCGGATGACTTCGTCCAGCGGCAGGTCGGTGTAAGCCGCCAGCGAAACGGCTGCGCCCAGCAGGGCCGCAGGCAGCCAGCCCAGCGGGTGTCCATGGGTCAGGGCAGCGGCCTCGGCCGCAATGGATGCCGCCCTTGCCGGATCCTCAAAATACAGCCCGGCGGGGGCAACCCGCATGACGCCGCCGCAGCCCTTGCTGTTGTTGATGGGCTGTCTGACCGAGCCCGCTTTACCCGACTCCAGTGCAGCCAGACAGGTGTTGCCGGGCGCCCGGGGATGATTCAGGGCAGGAACGCCGTTCAGCCAGGAGACCTTCCCCTCGGTGACCTCGCCCCGGGCCCGCTGGGTCAGCAGCCAGTCCAGATAGCAGCGGTGGATGCTCCCGGCATAGTCGCCGGTCTGCTCACCCAGCAGCAGGCCGTTTGCCGTGAACAGGGTCATCTGGGTATCATCGGAGATCAGGGCCAGCCCCTCCCGCAGGTCATAGGCGCGGATACCGCCGGGGCCGTATCTCGTCCGGATGGTGTTCAGGGGGATGAATTCAACCGCGTAGCCCAATGCGTCGCCGGCCGCTCCGGCCAGCAGACAGCCGCGGAATCTGTCGAGCTTTTTCATGACAGCACTTCCTTTTCGGATGATGTTCTGTTTATGATAACGTGGAGTTCCGGCTTTTTTCGCAAAAGGGAGCACCGATTTAAGAACCGGTGCTCCCTCAGTTTGTCGAAAAAGGTACCTTTTCAGCGGACAGAGTGCAAGTCGTAGTGAAGAGGTAATAGTGAATAGTGAATAGTTATTGTGAATCGGGCGTACCGCCCTTGAAAATTGGCATCATCGATATGCTCCAATGTGAATTTAAGGTTATCTTTATCAGAATTGTCAATTATGAGCGACCGAAGGGAGCGGTTTTCCAAAACTCTTCACTCTTCACTTTTCACTATTCACTGCGTGTCACACCGTTTCCGTTCAGCACACTTTATCGACACGCTGAAGGGAGCACCGATTTTAGAACCGGTGCTCCCTTTATCTGTCTCAGTTTTCCGTTTTCCGCTTCTGCTCGTTATCCAGAATGCACTGCACAATGCCCTCCGCCAGAATCTCAGGGGCGGTCAGGAAGGGGACATCGCTGTGCCTTTGCAGCTCGGCAGCCGTCACCGGGCCGATGCAGACACAGGTTGTGCCGGGCTCCGGCGCACCGCAGGCCTCAAAGTAGGAGCGTACCCCTCCGGCGCTGGCAAAGGTCAGGTAATCCGCCGGGCCGGTTTCGCCGGTGGGGGTGAAGACCGTTTCGTACAGGGCAAATTCCCGGGTGGGAATGGCCTTTTCCTCCAGCGCCAGCCGCAGGGCGGCATCGCTGCCCGCCGCACGGAAGAGCAGCACCTCTTCACCGGGGGCGACTGCCTCGCAGAGGGCTTTGCCCAGATCGGCGCCGGTGGCCCGTCCGGGACAGAGATCGGCGAGAATGCCGTGCTGGGCCAGCGCCTTGCGGGTGGCAGGGCCGATGGCGGCGAATTTGCAGTGGCAGAGGCTCCGCAGATCGACGCCCGCTTCGGTCAGCCGTTCGAAGAAGCAGCGCACGCCGTTGCCGCTGGTCAGCACCACCCACCGGGGACGCTCTTCCCGCAGCTGCCGCAGGTCAAAGTCCAGGGGCAGGGGACGGATTTCCGCCGTCATGGCCCAGGAGACCGACGCGCCCAGCTCCCGCAGGGGAACGGCCAGCTTTTCGGTAAAGGCATCGGTGCCCATGAGACGGACCCGCACGCCGTCCAGCGGCTTTTTCAGGGTGGCGGAGAAATCCAGCGCCGCCGTCTCGCCCACGACGATGACCGCCGGCGGCTGCACACTCGCTTCTCTCGTTCTGGCGGCGATGGTGTCCAGAGTGCCCCGGACGGCGAAATGCTGGGGTGCGTTGCCGCCGGAAACCACGGCCGCCGGGGTGGAGCCGGGCTTTCCGGCGGCCATCAGACCGTCCGCAATCTGCTCCAGCGCGCCCAGTCCCATGAGGAAGACCAGCGTGCCGCGGAGCGCCGCCAGCGCCCCGATGTCCTCCGGCATGCCGGCGACGGTGGTGTGGCCGGTGATGACATGAAAGCTGCGGCTCAGCTCCCGGTGGGTCACCGGAATGCCGGCTTCGGCGGGAATGGCCACCGAGGAGGAAATGCCCGGCACCTCTTCAAAGGGGATGCCCGCGGCCCGCAGGGCCAGCACTTCTTCGCCGCCCCGCCCGAAGACATAGGGATCGCCGCCCTTGAGCCGGACAACCCGTTTGCCTTCAGAGGCCAGCCGCACCAGCATTTCATTGATTTCCTCCTGGGGCATGGACTGCCGTCCGCCCCGTTTTCCAGCGGGATACAGCTCCGCCCGGGAGGCGGCCTTCAGCAGCTCGGGGTCGATGAGAGCGTCGTATACCACAGCGTCGCAGCTTTGCAGCAGCCGCAGACCCCGCAGGGTGATCAGATCGGCGCTGCCGCAGCCCGCTCCTACCAGATAGACACAGCCGGTTTTTGTCATGGGAATTCTCTCCTTTATTCGCAGAAATACTGCCAGTTATCGTCAATCTTTACCCGCCGAACCCGAACACCGAAGGCCCTGTCCAGCGCTCCGCTTTCAAAGACCCGCTCCGGTGTGTCGGTCATCTGCAGGCTGCCGTCCGCCAGCAGGGCCACCCGGTCGGCGATCCTCAGGGACTGGCAGAGGTCGTGGCTCACCAGAATCACCGCTTTGCCGTCATCGGCCAGCCGTCGGGCGGTGGCCATGACCTCCAGCTGATGCCGGACGTCCAGCCAGGTGGTGGGCTCGTCCATAAAAATGCTGCCGGTCTCCTGTGCCAGCGCCATGGCCAGATAGACCTTCTGACGCTGGCCGCCGCTGAGCTGCTCCATGGGCCGTTCGGCCAGAGAGAGGGCATCCGCCGCCGCCAGCGCCCGATCCGCCGCTTCATAGTCGCAGGGGCGGTATTTCCTGGGAAAAGACAGGTAGGGGAAGCGCCCGTGGAGTACCATCCGCCGGGCTGTAATGCTGGGAATATTCCGGCTCTGAGCCATGTAGGCTGCCTGCCGGGCCGATTCGGAGGGGGACAGCCGCGCCAGAGGGACGCCATCGTACAGAATCTCGCCGGAGATGGGCGGGAGCAGTCCCAGCGCTGTCTTCAGCAGGGTGCTCTTGCCGCAGCCGTTGGGCCCCAGCAGCACCGTCACGCTGCCGGCGGGGAAGGAAAGCTCCACATCCCGGAGCACCGGCTCGCCGTGGTAGCCCACGGTCAGGTGATGCAGTTCAATCACGGGTGGGTCACCCCCTTTTTCCGGAACAGCAGCCAGAGGAAGAAGGGCCCGCCGCAGAGAGAGAGCACAATGCCCACCGGCAGCTCGTAGGGGGCAAAAAGGGTTCTGGCCGCAATGTCGCAGAGGGTCAGCAGAGCCGCTCCGCCCAGAGCGCAGCCCGCCAGCAGAGGCTTGCTCCCGCCGCCCATGAGCCGCCGCATGATGTGGGGGACAATGAGCCCCACAAAGCCCAGCAGGCCGGAAAAGCTCACCGCCGCGCCGGCCAGCGCCGCCGCCAGCCCCAGCAGCAGAATCCGCACCCGCTTGACCGGCAGTCCCAGACTTTGGGCAGTATCGCTGCCCAGGGTCAGCACATCCATCTCGTTGGACATCAGCAGCGACGCCCCGATACAAAGCAGGATGATGATCCCCGCCGGCAGCACTTTGGCCATGGTCAGGTTGCTCATGCCGCCGATGCGGAAGTCGGAATAGCCGATGAGGGAGTCGGGGAAGAAGGTGAGGATGGCGTCGATGCCGGCGCTG
>JAQXNQ010000249.1 GCA_029098085.1 Oscillospiraceae bacterium | reverse complement strand
GCAAACACGAACATGGACATCAGTCCGATGAACGCGTCGTCGGCATTGAGGTAGAGCATCAGGCCGGTGTAGAAATTGCCGCCGATCAGGTTGGCGATGATGTTGGCGGTATAGTTGAATTGCAGGTGGCAGATGCGGCTTTTGGACTGTTCGTCACCAAAGTACCAGCCATCCAGAAAGGCGTTTTTGCACCGGCGGAGAACGAGTCCCGAAATCTGATGAAGCTTCATGGCAGCTCCTCCGTGTCGAGCGTGTTGCTGTGATTAACTGTATTATATCCGACCGGTCAGGAAAGTCAAGGTGTTTTTTCAAAATTCCGTTTTTTCCGGAAGAAATGTGAAAAAGTCTGTGATTCTGCTTCCGGAGACTGAGCAGTTTTCTGCAGTACAATGGAGCGGCAGTCCTTCTGCGGAAACGTTCAGCTTAAAGAGAATAAAAATCCCGGCGCCTTCGCCCTGAGGGCGGAGACGCCGGGAAGGGAAAACGGTATGGATTATTCCACGGCATCCAGAGCCTGCTGCAGATCGGCAATGATGTCCGCGGCGCCTTCGATGCCCACCGAGAAGCGGACCAGATCCGAAGGAACGCCGGCAGCCTTCAGCTCCTCATCGTTCATCTGACGATGGGTGCTGCTGGCGGGATGCAGGACACAGGTCTTGGCGTCGGCCACATGGGTGGCGATGGAGGCCAGCTTCAGATGCTTCATGAAGGTTTCGGCAGCGGGGCGTCCGCCCTTGATGCCGAAGGAAACCACGCCGCAGCAGCCGTCGGGCAGGTACTTCTGAGCCAGAGCATGGTACTTGCTGCTTTCCAGGCCGCAGTAGTTGACCCAGGTGATTTTGGGATGCTGCTCCAGATAGCGGGCAACCGCCATGGCGTTTTCACAATGACGCTGCATCCGCAGGTGCAGGCTCTCCAGACCCAGATTCAGCAGGAAGGCGTTCTGCGGAGACTGGATGGAGCCGAAGTCCCGCATCAGCTGGACGGTGGCCTTGGTGATATAGGCGCCGGCCAGCCCGAACCGCTCGGTGTAGGTGACGCCGTGATAGCTGTCGTCGGGGGTGGTCAGGCCGGGATATTTGTCCGGATAGGCGGTCCAGTCAAATTTACCGCTGTCCACGATGCAGCCGCCCACGCCGGAGGCATGGCCGTCCATGTACTTGGTGGTGGAGTGGGTGACGATGTCGGCGCCCCATTCAAAGGGACGGCAGAGGATGGGGGTGGCGAAGGTGTTGTCCACAATCAGCGGTACGCCGTGGGCGTGGGCGGCTTTGGCAAAGCGCTCAATGTCCAGCACCGTCAGAGCGGGGTTGGCGATGGTCTCGCCGAAGACAGCTTTGGTGTTGGGACGGAAGGCCGCTTCCAGCTCTTCGTCGGAGCAGTCGGGATCCACGAAGGTAAATTCGATGCCCATCCGCTTCATGGTCACGGCGAACAGATTGTAGGTGCCGCCGTAGATGGTGGAGGAGGAGACCACATGGTCTCCGCAGGAGCAGATGTTGAAGATGGCATAGAAGGTGGCGGCCTGACCGGAAGAGGTCAGCATAGCGGCGGTGCCGCCCTCCAGCGCGGCGATCTTGGCCGCAACGGCATCGTTGGTGGGGTTCTGAAGCCGGGTGTAGAAGTAGCCCTCCGCCTCCAGGTCAAACAGCTTGCCCATGGCTTCGCTGGTGGCGTACTTGAAGGTGGTGCTCTGAATAATGGGGAGCTGACGGGGCTCGCCGTTGCCGGGGGTGTAGCCTGCGTGCAGGCAAAGGGTATCCTGGTTCATGAAAATTCCTCCTCTGAGATATTGAAAATGCTTTTGAACACAATGTCAGAAAAGCCGATCCATCCGGAGAGCAGCCTCGAAGGCCAGCTCCAGCAGCTGATCCCGGATGTGGGTTCCCTGCAGGGCAAGTCCCCGCTGATCCCAGGCCGGCGCATCCAGATTGTCAGCAGCAAACAGAAACTGGGCAAAGTGCTTTTTCCGGAAGGCAGCGCAGGCGGTCAGGGCGGCGCATTCCATCTCCACCGCGATGGCGCCCTTTGCCTTGCGGCGGGCAGTTTTATCCGGCGTCTCCCGGTAGAAGGCATCGGTGGTCCAGGTCTTGCCCTTAAAGCAGGGAAGGGAAAGCTCCTTGGCCAGCTGCTCCAGCAGCGCGGTTCCTTCCGGCTCCAGCGGGATTTTCTCCGCCGGGGGCGCGTAGTGGAAGCTGGTGCCCTCATCCCGGAGAGCCGCTATGGGCAGGATGATGCCGCCGTCCGCGATTTGCCGGTCCAGTACGCCGCAGGAGCCGAAAACCAGCACCGACTGCACGCCCATAGCGTAGATTTCCTCCAGCGTCCCCACGGCCGCAGGGGCCCAACAGGAGTGGGGTAGACGGCGAGGGTTGTGCCCTTATAAGGGACGGCGTAAACGGGAAGCTTCCGGTCGGCGTTGCGCAGCTCGTGGATCAGCACCGCGCCGGGGAGACGGATCATCTCCTCAAACAGCTCCAGGGGAAAGGTGGAGACCGCCGTTTTGGGACAGGGGATTTCCTTTGCCAGAAATCTTCCGGCAGCGGGCTCAATCAGCGCCGGCGACGGGTCAAACTCGCTGAGCAGTATGGACATGATCGCCTTCCTTTCTGCGGAAAAACAAAAAACGCCTTCAAGGCTCAGAGCCATTGAAGGCGGATGCACCGCGGTACCACTTCAATTCACTCCGTCCTCACAGAGCGGAGCCTTATCCGGTACGCCGGGAGACCCGGTTATACCGTTTCGCTGTAACAGGCGAACCTGTCGGATCCTGCTTTCGCTGAGACCCGCCATTCCGGAGCCATCTTCATCTCCTCCGCCTGCTTCCTTGCACCATCCGGAAGCTCTCTGTCAAAGCGGGGCGGGGACTACTCTTTCCTTCATCATGTTTGTGCTGTAAGTCTTAGGATAACACAAAGTGCGGAAGTTGTCAATGGATGAAAGAGGGACAACACGGAAATCAGTTTTCGAAAACGGTACGCAGATGATCACAATCAAGCAAACAATCGCATGGCGTCTTTCATCTTGCCTGAAAATTGATTTCCGTGGCGAAAGGATAAGGAGATCAAAATGCGGCGCCGCCCCCAATGCCGGACTGGAAGGGCAGAAAATGCCCGGCAGACTGTTTGGAAGTGCTGTCCGGGCATTCTGGTTATGTTTGGGGAAGCAGTCTGATCAGAACCGGAAATCCCGGCGGTTGGAGGCCTTGATGTCTTCGATATGCTCCCGGGCGATCTGTCTGACCTTTTCCTTGGGGATCCGGGTCAGCTCCTTTTCGATCAGCGGATAGCCCACCTTCCGGGTTTCTTCGGAAGCGTAGTCCGTCAGGAATTCGGTCAGGGTCATCAGGGCGTTGGGATGGCAGCAGTTCTGAATCTGACCGGTTTTGCACAGGCTCATGAAGCGGTCTCCGGTTCGCCCTTCCCGGTAGCAGGCCGTGCAGAAGGAGGGAATGAAGTCCATTTCCATCAGCCAGCGGACGACTTCATCCAGTGTGCGCTGGTCGGATACATCAAACTGCTCGGAATCGTGGGGACGTTCTTCCTCGGTATAGCCACCCACCGATGTGCGGGAAGCGCCGCTGATCTGGGAGATGCCCACCTGCAGGGCTCTTTCCCGGACGGCCTGGGATTCCCGGGTGGAGATGATCATGCCGGTATAGGGAACGGCGATGCGGATGCAGGCGATGATTTTCAGGAACATTTCGTCCGAGATGCCGTTGTCAAAGACATCGGGATCGATGTCATCCGCCCGTTTGATCCGGGGCACGCTGATGGTGTGCGGCCCAACGCCGTGGGCGGCTTCCAGATGTTCGGCATGCATCAGCAGACCGGCAAACTCGTACTTGTACAGCTCCAGACCGAACAGGACGCCCAGTCCCACATCATCGATGCCGCCTTCCATGGCCCGGTCCATGGCCTCGGTGTGGTAGTCGTAATCATGCTTGGGGCCGGTGGGGTGCAGCTTGAGATAGCTTTCCTTGTGGTAGGTCTCCTGGAACAGAATATAGGTACCGATGCCGGCATCCTTCAGCTTGCGGTAGTTCTCTACGGTGGTGGCCGCAATATTGACATTTACCCGGCGGATGGCGCCGTTTTTATGCTGGATGCTGTAGATGGTCTGAATGGACTCCAGAATGTATTCGATGGGATTGTTGACCGGATCCTCGCCGGATTCAATGGCCAGACGCTTGTGCCCCATGTCCTGCAGGGCGATGACCTCGTTTTTGATCTCCTCCTGCGTCAGCTTTTTGCGGCAGATGTGCTTGTTCTTCAGGTGATAGGGACAGTAGACACAGCCGTTGACGCAGTAGTTGGACAGGTAGAGCGGGGCGAACATGACGATGCGGTTGCCGTAAAAGGCCAGCTTGATTTCCTCCGCCAATCGGTACATTTCCTCCACCTTTTCGGGAATATCACAGGCCAGCAGAACAGAGGCCTCCCGGTGGGTCAGGCCTTCACAGTGAACGCCGGCCGCAGTCTTCTTCGGCTTTGCTTTTTCCAGAAGGCGGTCGATCAGCTCAACATTGTGCTTGTTTTCTTCGGCGTACCGAAGGGTTTCGAGGATTTCCTCATGGTTGATGAATTCCTCCGCGCGCAGGGACTTGGGGTCATAGATTGCCATTTGCTTCCATTCCTTTCTTCAGGGTCAGATGTTTCTTCCCCTTTAGAGATTTTGTTATAGGACACACCCTTGGGATGCGTATAACCGTGATGCGGATTCCCGGACCGGGAAGTCCTCTCCATTATACCGTAAAAGCTTCCTCTTTGCAACTGTTCCCTTTTTATTTAGCCAGATACAGTTCCAGCTTTTCGATCAGTGCATCATAGCAGCCGTCAAAATCAACGGCACCGGTCAGATAGGGCTTCATGCAGTCCTGTACAATCGCGCCCACCGCCGGATTGGGAATGACCGCCCGGGTAATCCCGGCGGAGATCTGCCACAGAACCTCGGCGTTTTCTTCGCTCAACCGATCCGTCTTTTTTCCGGGCCCCTGTCCCTCAAACGTGGTCAGCTCATGGAGACAGGAATCAAAGGAATCGGGGTTGACCGGGGCATAGCAGGCGGCTTCTATGTCATATTTGGCAAAGAGCATGGTGGAGGGGTAATCATACAGGTACTTGAGCACCTTCCAGGCGGCGTCCTCCTGTTTGGTGTTGGCGTTGATCGCGCCGTACTGGATGATCTGAGCGGTCATACCTTCGTCCGTAAGGTGATCAAACGGCATAAACACCATCGTCTCTCCCAGCAGATTGGGATACACCGACTGGTAGTAGCGGAGATTATTCATGAACGAAAAGTTCTCCAGCAGGAAGGAAAAATGCGATGCGGCGCCGGCCAGGTCATTGTTGTATCGCTTCGCAATGCTGCCGATCTTGTCCATATTGTCGTAGAACATTTTCACAAACCCGGCGACTTCCTGTACCTCCGTCTTATCGGCGCGGACCCGGTCCCCCTCAAAGAGATCCACACCGGCTGTTTCCAGCATAAAATTCAGCGCATCCGTCCGGAAAAACTGCAGGGTGCAGGGTGCGATCCCGCCGTCCTCTGCGAGACGCTCCGATTCGCGCACCAGGGCGGTGTAGAGGTCGGTCTGATCATAGCCCTGTTCGGTCATAAAGCGTTCGGTACTGTACCCCTGCAGGATGTTCCAGCTCAGGGGCAGGAAGTACTGGGTTTCGTCATATACCCCGCTTTCCAGCAGGACGGTCTGCTCCAGCGAACGTGTATGGGAATCCAGCGGCAGGAAGGTGCCGTTTTCTGCCAGCTTCATCGGATCAATGCCGCTGTACAGGCTGTTATAGAGAAGCAGATCCGGCCCTTCTCCGCTTCTCATGTCGGTATTCAGCTTGCTGTTCAGCTTGTCGTAGCTTTCAAAAGTTGCAACAGTAAGAGAAATTTTCGGATAATCCTTTTGACAGGCCTTCAGGGCGTCGACATACAGCGCTTCTGTGTCCACAATATAAACGGTCACGGCAGCCGAAGAGGAGTGAGAGCAGGAGCTGAGGGCAAGAGCTGCCATCCCGGCAGCGGCCATAAGGGCAATTCTTTTTTTCATGATGGTACCTCCTGAAAGAAATGAAGCGGATTGGGTTTTATATATTTAGCGTGCGGGAAGGGGAAACGTGTAACAAAAACGTATTTTTATTTTCGATTGATCACGTTCTGCTTTTATCCTATCATATCGTCCCGGGAAAACAAGCCGGCATGCAAAATCTAAGGGGAAAGCGACAAAATTTAAGGTGTACCCCGCTCCCCTCCTGCCATCGGCCAGGACGTTCCTGCCAATTTCTAAAGGCTATTCCAAATAAAAGATCCACATTCTTTGTAATTCATCTCTGAATATTTCCCGTATGCCTTGCTTCTTTTCGGATATTCATATATAATAGAAGCTGCAAAATCGCATCAGAACGGTGGGCCAATGCTGCGCCGGTGGCCGTATCTCCGGCGCGTCCTGGTCCGGGCGCCCGTGTGCAGTTCCGCAGGATGCGATAAAGCCGTCCCCGCGTAAAGCGGACACAAACAGAATGAGCCTGAGGTGAACATCATGCCAAAACCGAAATGGAACCTGAATACCATTTACATATCCGAGCGATTGCAGGAGAGCCTGCGGCCCATCTCCCGCTGCGCCCTGACCACGGTGGTGGCACCGATGGGCTATGGCAAAACAACGGCCGTGAACTGGTATCTGGAGCAGCGCGCCAAAACGGAAGAGCTGCACGTCATCCGCATCAGCGTGTATTCCGATAACCTTGAGATCTTCTGGAAAAGCGTGCAGACCGCCTTTGTCCGGGCGGGCTTTGACTTCCTGCGGGATTATACCTGCCCCACCGATGCCGCCGGCGGGGGACTGCTGGCGGATGATCTCTGCCATGAGCTGGCAGGAGAAACGCCCTGCTATATCTTTGTTGACGACTTTCACCTGTTGACGGACGACCGCGTTTCCGATTTTCTCTGCCTTCTTGCCAATCGTATGCCGGGCAACGTGCACCTGATCGTGGCCAGCCGGGACCGGTTCCTGCCCGCCGGGGAAACCGTCCGGCTGGGGAGCAAGGTTTACCAGATCGGCACCGAGCACCTGCGGCTGAATTACACTGAGCTTGCCACTTATGCGCACCGGTGCGGCACCGAGCTTTCCGATGCGCAGGTGGAAGCCCTGCTCTATTCCAGCGAGGGCTGGTTTTCCGCCGTCTATCTGAACCTGCGGACCCTCTCCGAGCGCGGCGCGCTGCCCGACCGCAACTCCGATATCTATTCCACCTTCACCGCCGCCATGATCGATCCGCTTCCCGAGAAGCAGCAGGTGTTTCTGGCGGTCATGGGACTTGCCGATGAGTTTACCGTGGAAATGGCGCGCTTCGTCACGGAGGACGACGACGCGGAAAAGCTGCTTTCGGTACTGACCGAGCAGAACGCCTTTGTCAAATGTCTGCCGGACGGCGTGACCTTCCGCTTCCACCACATGATGAAGGAATGTGCCGAGCGCAGATTCCGGATGCTGGAAAAGGAAAAACAGTCGCTTTATCTGGAGCACTTCGGACTGTGGTACGAAAACCACGGCCAGTATCTGCACGCCATCTTCTCTTTCCGGCGGAGCGGAAATTTCGACGCCCTGCTGCGCGTCATCCAAAAGGATGCGGGCATTCTGCTCTCCTCGCTGGATCCGCAGGTCGTGCTCTCGGCCATTGAGGAGTGTCCCGCCGAGGTGCTGAAGGCGCATCCTCTGTCGCTCCTGGTGCTGATGCGCCGGATGTTCACCTGGCGGCAGATTCCGAAGATGATGCAGCTGAAGGTCCTCCTGCTGACCTCCATTGAGGAGCACACGGAGCTGCCGGAGGAGGAACGGGGCAACCTGCTGGGCGAGTGCGACCTGATCATGAGCTTCCTCTGCTACAACGACATCAGCGCCATGAGCCGCCTGCACCGCAGCGCCAGCAGCCAGATGTCCCGCCTTTCCATCAGCATCCAGAACAGCGGCGGCTGGACCTTCGGCTCGCCGTCCGTCCTGATGATGTTCTATCGTGCGCCGGGAGAGCTGCAGAGCGAGCTGGCCGAGATGGACGACTGCATGCCCCATTATTATAAGGTAACAGGCAACCACGGACAGGGCGCGGAAACCATCATGCGGGCGGAGGCGTCCTTCATGCAGGGCCGTTTCACCGACGCGCACATCGAGCTGGAGCGCGCCTATGCCCAGATCGAGGGCAACGGACAGGTGAACATGGTGCTTTGCTGCGACTTCCTTGCATGGCGGCTTTCCCTGTATACGGATGTGGAGCAGCGGTATTCCTTTGAGCAGCGCCGCGAGGAGCTGCTGCGTCTTCACGACGCCGTATGGATCAACATGTGGAGCGCGACCAGCGCCTATTACCACGCGCTGCTGGGCGAGGCGGACAAAATTCCGCCCATTTTCGCCGAGCATCAGCTCTCCACCATCCACTTCCTCGCGCCGGGCAAGCCCATGATGGAGCTGATTGAGAATCAGGTGTATCTGGCGCAGGGCGCTTACGCCAAGGTCATCGGCCGCTGCGAGGAGCAGCTTCCCGTGTGCGATGCCATGCACTACGCGCTGGTGGCGCTGCATGCCCGCATCCAGGCGGCTGCGGCATACGGACTGCTGGGCAAGCCTCAGGAGGCTCGCGAGCTGCTGGCCCGGGCCCTTGCCGACGGGAAGCCGGACGGCTTTATCATGCCTTTTGTGGAGAACTACCGTTATCTGAAGCCCCTGCTCGCCCAGGAAATCCAGAGCGATTTCGTGCAGAAAATCGTGGAGCTGGGGGAAGCGGCGCAGCAGCGCAGAAGCAGCTCCGGCCGCCCCGGGATGTTTGCCGCTCTGACGGAGCGGGAATACAAGATCGTGCTTCTGATGGCAGAGCACCTGACCAACCGCGAGATCGCGGAAAGGCTGTTTCTCTCCGAGGGCAGCGTCAAGCAGTATGTGAATCAGATCTATTCCAAGCTGCACATCGAGGGCGACACCCGAACCAAGAGAAAGCAGCTTGCCGAGCTGCTTCTGCAAAAAACCTAACCTTTGGTTAATGTTTATTTTTCAGAATCCGCCGTACAATGGTTGTACGGTGGATTTTTTATCTTCGGAAAAGCCGAGAAAGGGGGCTCATATTTGGAACGAAGGTATCTTACAGCCGTCGAACCGGTGTCGGACTACAGATTGCAGGTGGATTTTGTGTCCGGGGCCCGTTTGCTGCTGGACATAAAGCCGTATCTGGATAAGACCCGGTTTCGCCCGCTTTCTGACCCGGAGGTCTGGAACAGCGCGGTCACCAACGGCATCTTTGTCCGCTTCGGCAATGTTGTGGAGATCAGCCACGACGGGCTGCCCGCCATGGCGGAGCGGGAACACACCACCGAATAAGAACAAGGAGGAATTTTTATGAACAGAAGAACACCGGCACGGGTGCATACCCATGCCCAGGCGGGTACCCGCTGGGGCAGAAAAGCCCTTTCTTTGCTGCTGAGCCTTGCGCTCTGCCTGAGTCTGCTGCCGACGGTTGCCTTTGCCGAGGGAGCTAGTGGTGGATCCGCGGAAATCCAACTTGGCACAGGCGGCATACAGACGAACGATGTGGTGTATTACGGCGTTTATACCGAGGATGGAACGAGCTATGAAGTACCTTGGTATGCGCTCGATACAAACGGATTTCTTCTAAGCAAGTACACGATAGGTACTTCAATCTTCCGCAATCGGGACGATTTTGGCTATTACAATTACAGCACTGAACGCGAGTGCGAAGATAGCAGCGTTCTTAAAAAGACAATGGATGGGCTATATAACGGAGCAGGTACAACGCTGTTTTTGGATTTGGAGCAGG
>JAQXNQ010000248.1 GCA_029098085.1 Oscillospiraceae bacterium | reverse complement strand
AATTACGGGAGACGTCCGTTATCACGGGGAAAATATCTTCGATGCCGAGGTCAACAGCCTGCGCAAAAACGTGGGCATGGTGTTCCAGAAGCCCAACCCCTTCCCCATGAGCATCTACGACAACATCGCCTACGGCCCCCGTCTGCACGGCATCCGCAGCAAGGCAAGGCTGGACGAAATCGTGGAATCCAGTCTCCGGGGCGGCGCTCTCTGGGAGGAGGTCCGGGATCGGCTGAAAAAGCCCGCTCTGGCCCTTTCCGGCGGCCAGCAGCAGCGGCTCTGCATCGCCCGGGCCCTGGCTGTGGAACCGGAGGTGCTGCTGATGGATGAACCGACCTCCGCTCTGGATCCCATTTCCACCCAGAAGGTGGAGGAGCTGATTCTGGAACTGAAAAAGCATTACACCGTTGCCATTGTCACCCATAATATGCAGCAGGCTGCCCGTGTCTCCGATTTCACCGCCTTCTTCCTGGTGGGAGAGATGGTGGAATACGATGAAACTCAGACCATCTTCCGCTCCCCTTCCGACCCCCGCACAGCAGACTACATCGGCGGCCGGTTCGGTTAATTCACTGCTTTACACGAAAGCCTTCCGGTGGTATAATGAAGCTGTGCAGAGATGGATGACCCGCTCTGACGCCGGACGGCAGCAATACCCGCTGGCCTGTCCGGCTGCACCGTTTACCGGTTCGCCGACAGGCTTTTTATATGGAGGAAAATGCTATGCCCCTGATCTACGCCATTGAAGATGATGAAAACATCCGTCAGCTGGTCAAAACCGCCATGGAAGCCTTTGGCTATCAGGTGGAGACCTTCGAGACCGCCGGAGAAGGCCTCAGCGCCATCGAACAGCGGATTCCCGATATCATCCTCTTTGATATCATGCTGCCCGACATGGACGGCATTACAGCCGTCAGACAGCTGCGGGCCAATCCGGCCTACGAGCAGCTGCCCATCATGATGCTCACCGCCAAAACCAGTGAAATCGACAAGGTCACCGGTCTGGATGCCGGTGCGGACGATTATCTGACCAAGCCCTTCGGCCTGCTGGAGCTGAAGTCCCGGGTACAGGCCCTGCTGCGGCGGGCGGGACACAGCACCCGCCACACCGTACTCAGCGGGCAGGATCTCACCCTGGACTGCGACAGCCGGGATGTGATCCGGGGCGAGGAGCACATCGAGCTGACCTTCAAGGAATTTGAGCTGCTCAAGCTGCTGATGGAGAATTCCGACCGGGTCATGACCCGCTCCGAGCTGCTGAATCTGGTCTGGGGCATCGATTTTGAGGGCGAAACCCGCACACTGGACATGCACATCCGTACCCTGCGGCAGAAGCTGGGCGATGACGCCGAAAAGCCCCGCTATATCAAGACCGTCCGGGGCGTGGGCTATCGCTTCCATCAAGGCTGACAGGCCGTGAAAGGCGGATCCATATGAAACGAATTCTTTTTCTGCGATATCTTATGATCGGTCTGCTGGCAGCTGCTGTGGCGGCGGCCGGCGTTTTTCTATATCTGAACACCGAGGCACGGGCGCCCCTCTGGATCTGGATTCTGGTGGGCATTGCGGTCATCGTGGGCCTCTGCCTCTTCTTTGCGTTCAAAGAGGTCTCCTCCTTTGTGGGCTCGGTGGATCGCCTCAACGATGAGATGTCCCAGCGGGGGGAACAGATGTCCTTCTCCGACCTGGGCGGCACCCAGTATCCCGAAATCGCTCTGCTGCAGGAGAACATCCGCAAGCTGTGCGGAAAAATCATCGCCAGCCGCAAAAAGCTCCGGCAGCAGCAGGAACGGTTCGACTTCATCCTGAACAACATGGGCGAAGGCATCCTGATCACCGATCTGAGCGGCGTCATCACCAGCATCAACAAAAAGGCCGCTCAGGTTCTCGGCCTGAAGGAAACGGTGCTCAAGCAGAACATCAGCGACGTGATTCAGGAAAAGGCCATTCTGGAGGCGGTCAAAAAGGCTGCTGACCGGAACAAGGTTACCAGCTTCGATCTGCAGGCGGCAGACGGCAACACCTACGCCCTGACCTCCCATCTGATCCGGGAAGAGGCGGGCGACTCCTCCCTCCCCCGCAAGACGCTGATCTTCCTGACCCTGACCGATGTGACGGCGGAGCGGTCGGCGCTGAAGCAGCGGCAGGACTTCTTCTCCAACGCCTCCCATGAGCTGAAAACGCCCATCACCTCCATTCAGGGCTTCGCCGAGCTGCTGGAATCGGGTATTGTCACCGATCCCGAGCGGGTAAAGGACAGCATCAAGGTCATTCGCCGGGAAGCGACCCGGATGAACCGGATCATCAGCGATCTTCTGATGATCTCCTCGCTGGAGCATCAGAGCCGGGACAGCGCCGGAGAGCCCACGATGGTCAACATCGGCGAGCTGCTGAGCGAAATCCGCGACTCGCTGCGGGTTTCCATGATGGAGAAGCACATCACCATGGAGGTTTCCGGCGGCAACTTCTCGATCCCCATCGTCCGGGAGCACATGCACAACCTGTTCGGCAATCTGATGCAGAACGCGGTCAAATACAATGTGGAAAACGGAAAGGTCTGGGTGCGGGCGGAAATCGACGGAAAATACCTGTACCTGACGGTCAAGGATACCGGCATCGGCATTCCGGCTGACATGAAGACCCGGGTGTTCGAGCGGTTCTTCCGGGTGGACAAGGGCCGCAGCCGCAGCGTCGGCGGCACCGGTCTGGGTCTGTCCATTGTCAAGCACATCGTTACCCTGTACGACGGCTCCATTCAGCTGGACAGCGTGCTGGGCGAGGGCACGACCATCCACGCCAAGCTGAAATACCTGACCGCTCCTGCGCAGGAGTGAGGATATAAAGCATCCCCGGCGGGGCCCGCCGGGGATTTTCCATGCGCAAAAAAGGAACCCCGCCGGTTTGGCAGGGCTCCCTTTTTCAGCCCTTGCGGGCCTTATTGTGCGTTTACATTACTTGCGCTTGCGGAAGACAACCGCGCCCAGAGCAGCTGCGGCGACCAGGACAGCGAGAGCGCTGCCGGCAGCGGCGCCGGTCTTGGGAGGATTGGTCACGGGAGTCTCTTCGTCGGGAATCTCTTCAGCGGGGGCGCTGGGGCCTTCAGCCTCGGAGGGATCCTGATCGGTGGGAGGAGCGAGAGGAGTGGATTCTTCGGGGATTTCTTCCTCGGGGAGCTTGGTGTTGGTGACATTGACGGTCTTGATATCGCCCTCAGAGATCTTCACAGTCACGCCGCCCTCGATGGAGGATTCATATCCCTCGGGAACAAGTTCGACAACCTCATAGGTGCCGCCACTGGGTACTTCGACCGCGGTAGAGGATCTGCCGGCTCTCAGGGTCACTTCCTTGCTCCATTCTCTGCTGCCGCCTACTCGGGTGACCACGAAGATCACGCTGCCGTCATAGGCTTCGCCGTCCCAGGTCTTCTTGATGCGGATGGTGGTTTCGGGGTCGGGATCGGGTTCGGGTTCGGAAGATTCGGGAGGAGGAGCGATATTTTTGCTGTAGTGCAGAACAAATACAATATCTCCATTGCCATTGACATAAGGATCGTCCTGTGCGGTCAGCGTGTATTCTTCTCCGCCGTAAGTGGTCTGAGGAACCGGCTGGAAGCCGTCCACGTAAGGAACAGGATCTTCACTGTAGGAGCCGTCGGTGCCGTAGTCATGAACCACGATGATGTTCTTTTCCTCAACGTACCTGGTGTAATGCAGCACGAACACTGTGTCACCGTTTCCGTTGACATAGGGAGCATCCTGCTTGGTCAGAGTGTACAGATCACCGTTATGGGTGGTTCTGGGAACGGGCTGGAAGCCGTCCACATAAGGAACAGGATCTTCGCTGTAGGAGCCGTCGGTGCCGTAGTCATGAACCACGATGATGTTCTTCTGTTCAACGTACTTAGCGTAATGCAGCACGAACACTGTGTCACCGTTTCCGTTGACATAGGGGGCATCCTGCTTGGTCAGAGTGTACAGTTCGCCGTTATGGGTGGTTCTGGGAACCGGCTGGAAGCCGTCGGTGTAAGGAACGGGATCTTCGCTGTAGGAGCCGTCGGCGCCGTAGTCATGAACCACGATGATGTTCTTTGCTTCGACATATCTGCTGTAATGCAGCACGAAGACGGTGTCGCCGTTTCCGTTAACATAGGGCGCGTCCTGTGCGGTCAGGGTGTACCGCTCGCCGTTATGGGTGGTTCTGGGAACCGGCTGGAAGCCGTCCACATAAGGAACGGGATCTTCGCTGTAGGAACCGTCTGCGCCGTAGTCATGAACTACGATGATGTTCTTTACTTCAGGAGTATTCGCAATAGCGATGATTCTTTCGCCGTTGGCATCCGTCGCAACTCCATAGGCCACCTTGACTGTAACAGGGTCAAGGGGCAGGTATCCCTTCATTCCGTTCTCGGTCAGAGTATAGCTCGCGCCGGAAGGAATGTCAGTGAAGGAAACCGTACCGTTGGCATCAGAAGTCGCAGTCTTTCCGTTCAGCGTAAAAGTAGCGCCGGGCAGCGGATTGGTGCCATCGGTCTTGGTGAAGGAAAGGTCGGCGAGGTAGCCCTTAACCAGAGGAGATTTATCAAAAGCAGCTGTGTGCAGCGTGGGATCCATGCTGCCGTCCGCCTTCGTCAGCATATAGGTCAGCTGGATATTGCCGTTGGTGGGAACAATACCGTCTTCGTCAGCTGCAAACGCTGCAGTGGTATTGTCCAATTTGACCTGATAGGTCATGGTGTAGGTATAGGTGGTTTTGCCGGTTGTGGCGCTCGTGGTGAAGGTCACATCATCCTTCAGATTCCAGGTGATGACATCATTTGTTTCAGTAGCCACAGTGCCGCTGAAGTTATCGCTGGTACCTTCCACAAAATCGATATTGCTGCCCATGGGGTCGGTCAGAATCCAGGCCTTGGCGGCATTCTTGATGATCTGGGAAATGTTCTTGAAATAATTGGAAAGATCCGTGGTGCTGGCAGCAAAATACTGATCAACACCTACTGTACCCGTCAACCAAGTTCTGACATCTTTACCGTCAACTTTTCCTGACAGATTGAAGCCAATAGCATACAGCTTGGCGTCTTCCTTGATGGAATCGGCAATGGAGGGGATATCCTTAAAGTCGTTTTGAACGTTACAATAAGTGCCATCATGGGCATTGCCGCAGCCTTTGGTTCCATTCATAAATTCCGTGCTGGTAGTGGTATCAGCATCGGAAACATAGAAGGTGGGCAGACCGTCGGTCAACAGAATCACATAAGCGTTGTCGATATCAGCAATTGCATCATCAGCAAGCAGGTTGTCAGCAAGACGGAGACCGCCCTCGATATTGGTGCCCCCGCTATCCTTCACATTATCATACGAAGTCCAGAAGGATTTTTCGTGCGTGTGGCGCTCACAATGCTCCTTGTCCTCGGCAATACATTCCTTGCCGCATACGGAGCATTTATATTTGTGCAGCCAATAACCGCCCAAATGGCCATCTCCGAGCTTTCCGGATTCCCACTGCACCTTGTCCTGAATCTTTACCCAGTCACTCTTCGTGCTCCGGACAGAGTGCGTATGGCTGGAATCCGCATTGGTGCAGCCATCATACGTGCAGCCGGTTTTGCTGTATGTGTAGCCGATCTTTACGGTATTGGCAATAGCGGAATTAACAGAGTCCTTTTTGGCAACGGCATCTGTCCAATCCATCACCGTCATCGCGTTGGAACCGAATTCCACAATCGAAATCATCCGCTTCGCCGAACCGGTGTCCGTTGTGTAATCCTTCACAAAATCCTGTGCAGCTTTCTTTGCGCTAGTGATAGAATTGCCATCCATGCTGTTGGACACGTCCATGACCAGCACAACCGCCGCATCGGGAGAGGTCGTTACTTCAGTAATGGTTTCTGTGGTGGAAACCTTAACCGTCACATCGAACAGGTTCTCAGTACCGGTCGCGGCAACAGTCTTTTCAATAGAAACCTTGCCGTCCGCATAACTCTGAGAAACAGTAGGCTGGCCTGCAGGGGTAATCTGCTTTGCAGTCTGCTCTGCTGCAGCGCCATCCACCGCAAACACATTGCCCGCAAACAGGCTGCTGGCCAGAACCGCTGCACTTACAAAGCCCGCCAGAACCTTTTTCAGCGCAAATTTTTTCTTTGCCATGAGTTTTTACTCCTTTCGT
>JAQXNQ010000247.1 GCA_029098085.1 Oscillospiraceae bacterium | reverse complement strand
TGGCATATTCTGCTGGACGGCGGCCCCAGCGCAGCGGGACGGATTCCGGCAGCCATGGTGTCCGCCACCGAAGCGGCTGTTTTCGGCAGCCTCAAGGGCGCCTGGACCGTGAGCTGGATCCGGGGACTGCTGGAGGGGATTTGTCTGGCGGGCTTTCTGCAGGCCCTGTACCGCATCTGCTTCCTTTGCCGGGAGGAGGGGCGGCCTTTTCTCCCGGAAATTCCGGGATATATCCGGCGGGCGGCGGTATGGACTGCAGTGGGCGACTTCGGGGCTCCGCTGCTGATGGGCGGATTGCTGCCGCTGTTCTGCCGGGCCGTATCGGTGACCCCGGGGGTACTGGGGCTGGAGAGCCTGCTGTTTGGGGGCGCGCTGTGGCTGCTGGCCCTGATTTTCGAGTACGGCTGCCGGCTGCAGCAGGACAGCGACGAGACGCTGTAAGGAGGAGCTATGGCGATTATACTGCGCCTGGATCGGGTCATGGCGGACCGGAAGATGTCCCTCGGCGAGCTGGCCGCCCGGGTGGGCATCACCAATGTGAATTTATCCAACCTGAAAACAGGGAAGGTCAAGGCGATCCGGTTTTCCACCCTGAACGCCATCTGCGGCGTGCTGCACTGTCAGCCGGGGGATTTGCTGGAATTTGTGCCGGATGAAGAGGAGGAACATCCATGACATACGAAGAAGCATTAAACTTGATCCACAGCCGTCCCAGGCTGCCTTCATCCGGCAGTCTGGAGCGGATCGGGCGGCTTCTGGACCGGATCGGCCATCCGGAGCGGAGCCTTTCCTTTGTCCATGTGACCGGCACCAATGGAAAGGGCTCGGCGGCGGCCATGCTGGCCCGGGCGCTGACCCTGGACGGAAGAAGAACCGGCCTGTTTATCTCGCCCTTTATCACGGATTTTCGGGAGCGGATGCAGATTGACGGAGAGATGATTTCCGGAGAAGAACTGGCCCGGCTGACAGAAGGGCTGTCGCCGGTGCTGGGACAGCTGGACAGAGAAGGACATCCCGTTTCGGAATTTGAGCTGGACACGGTGCTGGCCTTCTGTTGGTTCAGAGAGAGACGCTGCAGCGCGGTGGTGCTGGAGGTGGGCATCGGCGGCGCTCACGACGCCACCAACTGCATCGGGACGCCTCTGCTGTCGGTCATCATGGGTATTGGCCTTGATCATCAGAAGCTGCTGGGGGAGACCGTGGCGGAGATTGCCGCCGAGAAGGCCGGTATTATCAAGGGAAATCCGGTGGTCTGCTATCCCTTCCAGCCGCCTGAGGCTATGGAAGCGCTGTTTACCCGATGCGCCCTGACCGGCAGCACCCTGCACCAGCCTTCGGCGGCTTCGGTGGAAATCCGGAGCGAAACTCTGTCCGGCACGGATTTTGTTTACGGCGGCAGGGAGTACCATCTGTCCCTGCTGGGGCGGCATCAGGTGTACAACGCTCTGACGGTGCTGGAGGGCTGCCGCCTGCTGGGGCTGCGGCCTGAGACGGCGGAGGAGGCGCTGGCCACTGTGCAGTTTCCGGTTCGGCTGGAGCTGATCCGGAAGGATCCGCCGCTGCTGCTGGATGGGGCCCACAACGCTCATGGCATGACTGCCTTGACCGACAGCCTTTCCCGGCTCTGGAGCGGGCCGGTGACCGCTGTGGTGGGCATGCTGGCAGACAAGGATATGGGAGACGCACTGGCCCTGCTGGCCCCCCGATGCGGCAGAATCTTTGCGGTACCGGTGGACAATCCCCGCTCCGCTGCACCGGAAGAGGTCGCGGCGCTGTGCGCTCCCTTCTGCGAGGATGTGCAGATCTGCCAGAGCTGGCAGGAAGGACTTTCCCGGGCGATGCAGGAGCCGGGACTGGTGCTCTGCTGCGGCTCCCTCTATCTGACTGGCGACTGCAGAAGGCTCCTGACGGGAGCGATACCTACAGCGTGATATACCGGGAAGCGGCGTAACCGATCCGGCCGCCGTACTGCACCACATCCCAGCCGTCGGTTTCACCAAAGATGATGACGGCGCTGCCGTTGGGCATCCGGTCGATGACCTCCGCTTCGGTGGAGGGCTTTGCCCGCAGATTCAGCCGACCGCCGTCGGTAGTGACCCTGCCGGTGCGCACCGGCTCCGGCTGAAGAAAGGGAAGACCGAAATACTCCGCCAGCGACTGCACCACATTGGCGGCGATTTCATTGATATTTTCGGTGATCCAGGCGGCGTCCTCGGGATTGTCATGATAGGCGAATTCGATGAAGACCGAGGGGGCGGCGGGCTGCCGCACCTCCCCCAGCCGGGTGGTCGCCAGTGTGCGCACCAGCTGGGGATAGGGATAAATTTTCCTGAGACCGTCCGCGATGATCTCTGCGGCACGCTCACCGCGGACACTTCCGGGGTAATAGTAAACGTCGGTGCCCCGCACCTGACCGTACCGGCCCTCCGGCGCGGCGTTGGAATGCAGGGCCAGGTGCAGGTCGTAATTGCCGGCGTTGGACTGCCGGATGGAGGTGACAGCGGTCATCTCGGGTGTATTTCGCACAAAGCCGATGCCGCTGGCGTGCAGGTAGGGCTCCATGGCGTCGGCGATGCGGTTCATGTAGTATTCTTCGCTGCCGCCGGTGACATACTGGTTGTTTTCCTGGGTGGAGGGGCTCAGATAAATGGTTGGCATGACGGGATGCTCCTTTCCATATGCGGTTCCTCCCATGGTATGCCGGCAGGCATGCTTTTGTCCGCTTATTGAATACAGATGTATTATTTATAAAAATGCGGAATTTTTTTCAAAAAGTCCTTGACTTTTCCCTGCCCGACTGATATAATATAAAACGTTCCGTGATGACGGACTCAAACGCAGATGTGGTGGAATAGGCAGACACGCTACTTTGAGGTGGTAGTGAGCTTAGCTCGTGTGGGTTCAAGTCCCGTCATCTGCACCATATGCGGATATGGCGGAATTGGCAGACGCGCTAGATTCAGGTTCTAGTGGTAGCAATACTGTGCAGGTTCAAGTCCTGTTATCCGCACCAAACGACAGCAGTCTTTGAAAAAAAGACTGCTGTTTTTGTTTTGCAGGACAGATGACGCCGGACAGTTCGGTCTGTCTGAAACCGTCTCTTTTCGTCGGTTTTTTACTTCTTTCGTCGGATTTCTTCCTGAAAAGGAAATTTGTGGTAAAATCAGCCTGTAGCCTATAAACATACAGAAAGGTTGTTTCCGATGAAAAGTGTAGAAGATCTGTTGTCCTATATCAGCCCGAGCATTTGCCTGCCCGGTCGGCAGGTGTTTGCTCTTTCGATTTTGCGGA
>JAQXNQ010000246.1 GCA_029098085.1 Oscillospiraceae bacterium | reverse complement strand
ATATCCGGATAGTTTTCGGTAATCCAGTTCTTCGCCACGACCATCTCGCTGCCATCCTGCAGCAGACGAACCTTCTTGATCTGCTCCGGCCGGATGCCGGTCAGCGGCACATAGCCCACCAGCGGCTCGGTCACATGGAAGTAGACCAGATTGCCGTTGCGGGTAATCCGTCCGAAATCGGGCTTGGGAAGGCCGGCCAGACCGCAGCCATAGATGGACTTGCTGTTGCGCTTCATCCAGCGGCCGATACCGGCGAGAATCTCCAGAGATTCTTCGGGAATATTGCCCTTGGCGTCGGGGCCGACGTTCAGCAGCAGGTTGCCGCCCTTGCCGACGCATTCCACCAGCTTTTTGACCATCATGTCCGCCGACTTGAAGTCCTTGTCGGTGGAGCAGTAGCCCCAATGGTTGTTCATGGTGATGCAGGCCTCCCACACCACAGGATCGCCGTTGACATCCCGGATGCCTTCGGGCGGGATGATCTGCTCGGGGCTGACAAAGTCACCGGAATACTCGCTGGGATTGCCGGACAGCAGGCTGCCAAAGCCGGAGCCGCTGACCTCCAGACGATTGTCGATGATGACATCGGGCTGATAGCTGCGGATCATCCGCACCAGCTCGGTGGCCTTCCATTTTTCACCGGTCATCTCGTCGTAGGAGAAGTCGAACCACAGCAGATCCAGCTTGCCGTAATTGGTGCACAGCTCCTTGACCTGACCGTGCATATAGGTCAGGTAATTGTCAAAGTTCCGGCCGGCTTCCAGATCCCGGTAGGCTTCGTTGTCCCGCATGGGGTGGTTCCGGTCACCATAATGGGGATAATCGGGATGATGCCAGTCCAGCAGGGAATAGTACAGGCCCACCTTCAGGCCCTCGGCGCGGAAGGCGTCCAGATACTCCCGAACCAGATCCCGGCCGCAGGGAGTGTTGGTGGATTTGTAGTCGGTCAGCGCGCTGTCAAACAGGCAGAAGCCGTCGTGATGCTTGGCAGTCAGCACAGCGTACTTCATGCCTGCGTTTTTGGCCGCTCTGGCCCAGGCCTTGGGGTCAAAATCCACAGGATTGAATTCCTTGAAATACTGCTCGTAGTCCTCCACGGTGATCCGCTCCTGGTTGCGGATCCATTCGCCCCGGGCAGGAATGGCATACAGACCCCAGTGAATAAACATGCCGAAGCGGTCGTGGGTGAACCACTGCGTCCGCCGGCGGTAAGCGTCCCAATCAAACATTGTCAAAATCTCCTTTCAGGATGTTATCCCCATTATAGGGGAAGACGTCATAAAATACCAGCACTATTTTGCAAAAAAACAGGAGAAAATTCACTTTTCCGAACGAAATCCAGTGTGTCCGAAAACATCGAAGGTCTTTGGCGCCTCCCGTTATTCCGCTCCGGCCGGACGCCTGCAGAAAGCGCTTTCTCAATCCCGGGTGACGTTTTTGATCCACTTGTCTCCCCGCAGCCGGATAAAGGCGATGAGCCATTTGAAGCACTGATCAATACGGGTGCAGAGATACACCACCGGCAGCGGCAGCTTCAGCACAAAGCCGGCCAGGAAGGTCAAGGGCAGCACCACCAGCCAGCCGCAGATCAGGTCGACCTTGACGACAAAATTGCCGTCTCCGGCCCCCCGGTTGATGCCCACAAAGCAGGCGGCGTGGTAGCAGGTGCCGATATGGGTGAAGGCGCCGATGGCCAGCATGGTGGACGCAAGAGCCTTGGTTTCGTCGCTGACATTATAGAAGGTGGGCGGGATGCCCCGGGTGAAGAAGACCAGCGCCGCCACACAGACGCCAATGGCCGCAAACATGACCTGAATGGTGTTGGAGTACTGCCGGGTCTTGTCGTATTCCTTCGCGCCCACCGAATTGCCGATAACCACGCAGGCGCCCTGGGTCAGGCCGTTGGTAAAGACCATGGCCAGCGAAAGCACCACGTCGGCGATGGCGTTGGCCGAGGTCATGGTGACGCCCAGCCGGCCGATCATCATGACCTTCACCGTGCCGACAATGCCCCACTGCAGATCGCCGAAGACGATGGGCAGGGAATGCTTGACAAAATCGGAAAACATCTCTTTGTTCCGGGTCAGGACATCCTTCAGCCGCATCTTCAGCTGGGTTTCCTTATAGAACAGATAATAGACCGCAATGCCGAACTCCACCATCCGGGCCAGCACCGTTGCCAGCGCCGCGCCCTGAATGCCCATGGCGGGCAGGCCCAGCTTGCCGAAGATCAGCACATAGTTGAAAATCAGATTGGTGAACAGGGAGATGGTCGAAATCAGCAGGCCCACCTTCACGACCTTGATCCACCGGAGCATGGCCACAATGCTGTTGGCCAAGCCGAAGAAAATATAGGACAGACAGGCGATCCGCACATACTTCGCGCCTTCCGCGATCATATCCTGATCGGTGGTAAAAATCCGCATGACGGCCTGCGGGAAGATGAACATCAGCGCCGAAACCGCCGCCAGCACCAGAAAGGCGAACCGCAGAATAACGCCGAAGATTTCCCGGGTATGTACCAGATCCTTCTTGCCCCAGTACTGGGATACCAGCACAGCCGAACCGCCCGCCAGACCGTTGATGATAAAGGTCAGCAGTGCGGTGGCCTGGTTGGCCAGCGAGACTGCCGCCAGCGACACATCGCCCAGCGAGCCCACCATGATGTTGTCCAGCATGCTGACGCTCAGTGAAATCAGCGACTGAAAGGCGGCCGGCACTGCCACGATCAGCAGCGACCGATAGAAATTTTTGTCCTTCACCATACCTGCGTTCCATCCTTTCACACAGCAGAGAAATCCTGTCCGTACAGATGCCAAATCCTGATTCTGCCGGAAGAATGCATCCAGTATAACACAAATTATTCACAAAATCCACAGGAATGTCAATATTGTGCTAACATTCAGAAAGATGGTGCTATCCTCAGGGGCGGAAGCCCTGCTGCAGCATCCAGTCGAAGCTCTCCGCCATGCAGACAAAGGCATCCTTCTGCCAGCGCTCCTGCTCAGCAAAGGCCCAGGGAATCTCCGTCTCCAGACAGGCGCGCACCACCGGCGCCCAGTCGGTATCGCCCTGTCCCACCGGCATCAGCTGCTGACCGCCGTCCGGCAGGGGAAGGCTGTCCTTGAAATGCACAAAGTCGATGCGGTCTTTGTAGTCCCGGATCCACTGCGCCGGATCCAGCCCGGCCTTCCGCACATGATACAGATCCAGCCCCAGACAGACCTCCTCCGGCGTCTGTTCCATCAGCAGCTGCACGCCGGGCGTCCCGTCAAACCGGTCGTATTCCTGGCTGCGGGGATGGAAGGAGAGAACCTTCCCTTCGGCCTGCAGCCGTTTGCTCAGGGCAGTCAGCTCCCGGGCGTAGACGGCGCAGCCCTCCGCCGAGCGGTACCGCTCCGGAATGCCGCTGACACAGACGTGGGTGCTGCCGCAAAGATCATTCAGCTGCAGAAAATAGTCCAGCCGCTCCATGACCACGTCGTAATAGTCCTGGGTAGAAACGCTGTACAGCCCCGTTTCCCGCAGCGCCTGTGCGATGCACTGGGGAGAGACGGAAAAATCGATCCACTGCAGCTGTACCATTCTGCAGCCCATGGCAGAGAGGCGGGCAAAGGTGCTGCGCACCTCCTCCGGTGTGCGAAGATAGGCCTTCAGGCTGGACACCTGAATTCCTGCTGTTGTCATCAAAACCGCTCCTTTCAGAAATGCCGTTATCTGGATTATAGCACATTATAACACAGCCGGCCACCGGAAATTTCCTTATACGGCAAAAAGCAGGCATTTTCCGCCCATTCAGGCTGCTTTGCAGACGGTGCAGCTTCGCTTTTTGTAGATTTCCGGAAAGAAAACAACTTTTGTGCAGATTTTTCTATATTTTATTCCTGTTTTACTAAAAAGAATTCTTTACTCAGTCCTTTAAAGGTGTTATGATATAAAGGAGAAAAGCGCCGACCGGCTCCCTCCTCTTCCCGCCGGATCTCCGCTAATAGACAGGAAAGGATTTGTTTGCCATGGAACGTTATTATCAGCCCGAAATAGAATGTGCCCCCCCTGAACAAATCAGGGCCTGGCAGGACGAGCGCCTGGTGGCCACCGTGCACCGCGTCTACCGGGATGTCCCTTACTACAAGCAGAAGATGGACGCAGCCGGCGTCTCCCCCGATGATATTCACTCGGTGGATGATCTGCACAAGCTGCCCTTCCTGACCAAGGACGACCTGCGGGACGCCTATCCCTATGGTCTGGTCGCCAAGCCTCTCTCTGACTGCGTCCGCATCCAGTCCACCAGCGGCACCACCGGCCGCCGGGTCGTTGCCTTCTACACCCAGCACGACCTGGATCTGTGGGAGGACTGCTGCGCCCGCGCCATCACCGCCGTCGGCGGCACCAAGGATGATGTGGTTCATGTCAGCTATGGCTACGGCCTGTTCACCGGCGGCCCCGGCCTCAACGGCGGCTCCCACAAGGTGGGCTCCCTGACCTTGCCCATGTCCTCCGGCAACACCGAGCGGCAGATCCAGTTCATGTGCGACCTGGGCTCCACCATTCTCTGCTGCACCCCCTCCTACGCCGCCTATCTGGCTGAAAGCATCATCGAGCGCGGCCTGCGGGATCAGATCAAGCTGAAGGCCGGTATTTTCGGCGCCGAGGCCTGGACCGAGGAAATGCGCCACGACATCGAAGAAAAGTTGGGCATCAAGGCCTACGATATTTACGGCCTGACCGAGATCTCCGGCCCCGGCGTTTCCTTTGAATGCAGCGAGCAAACCGGCATGCACATCAACGAAGACCACTTCATCGCCGAGGTCATCAACCCCATCACCGGCGAGGTGCTGCCCGACGGTGAAAAGGGCGAACTGGTCTTCACCAGCATCACCAAGGAAGCCTTCCCCCTGATCCGCTACCGGACCCGGGACATCTGTGTGCTCTCCCGCAAGAAATGCTCCTGCGGCCGCACCCATGTGAAAATGTCCAAGCCCATGGGCCGCAGCGATGACATGCTCATCATCAAGGGCGTCAATGTCTTCCCGTCCCAGATTGAAACCGTTCTGCTCAACAAGGGCTATCCCGCCAACTATCAGATCATTGTCACCCGCGAAAACAACAGCGACCAGCTAGAGGTGCAGGTGGAGATGACCCAGGAGATGTTCTCCGACACCGTGGGTCAGGTTTCCGCCCGGGAGAAGGAGCTGGTGGAGGCCATGAAGGCCATGCTGGGCATCTACGCCCGTGTGCGTCTGGTATCGCCCAAGGCCATTACCCGCAGCGAAGGCAAGGCTGTCCGGGTCATCGACAAACGAAATCTCTACTGATTACGAGGTGAATGGCATGACTGTAAAACAGATCTCCGTCTTTGTGGAAAACAAGCCCGGCAAACTGTCTGAACTGACCGAGGTGCTTCGCCGGAACAGCATCGATATGCGTGCTCTTTCCATTGCCGAAGCAGAGGATTTCGGCGTTGTCCGGATCATCGTCAATGACTCCTATAACACCGCCTGCGTCCTGCGGGATGCCGGCTATGTCCTGTCCATCACGCCGGTGCTGGCTGCCGCCATCCCTGACGAGCCCGGCGGACTGGCTCACATTCTGGAGGTGCTGGGCGATGCCGGCATCAACCTGGAATACACCTACGCCTTCCTTTCCCGTCAGAAGGGGCTGGCCTATATGGTCATGCGGGTAGGGGACAACGAAAAAGCCATCGAAGCCCTGTCCCAGAAGGGCATCCGCCTCTTCTGCCAGCACGAAATCGCCGACATGTAAAACTCTCTGGCCCGCCGTTTCCGTCGAAGCGGCGGGCTTTGCTCTGCACCCCTGAACTTTCCCCGAAAACTTGACTTTCTGTGCACTCCGTGCTATACTGAAATTAATGTATGGAGTTATGGTTTGAATCAGAGCCTTCCATGCGAATATTTTTCCGACCACCTGCGCTTTGCGGGTCAAGGCCATACGGACAGCCGGGTCGACTGCCGATTGGCAACGAAGGTTGCCTTATTGATTGAGTTAAAAGCTCAAATTTTATAAGTTGGTTACTTCATAACCGATGCGCGCGGCGCAGCTTGTGAAACGGTCAATAAGAGTAGTAAAAGTGAAAATATTTGCTATATAGACTCTGAAATCCATCTCTGATGAAACGCGAGATTCTGCTGGTTTCCCGGCAGTGTTTCTTCGCACACCATCATAACAGGAACAGACCAACGCGGGCGACAGGCCGAAAGCTGTCACCTGCGTTTTTATTTTTTGAAAAAGGCGGAACGAATCATGGAAAAGATCCGGCTGTATGGGTTCAACAACCTGACCAAATCGCTCAGCTTCAACATTTACGATGTCTGCTATGCCAAAACGCCCCGGGAGCAGCGGGATTATATTGCCTACATCGATGAGCAGTATAATTCCGAGCGGCTGACCAGCATCCTGCTCCATGTAGTGGATATGATCGGCGCCAAGGTGCTGAGCATCTCCCGGCAGGACTATGAGCCCCAGGGCGCCAGCGTGACGCTGCTGATTGCGGAAGGCTCCATGGTGCCGTCTCCTGCTCCGGAGGAGGGAGAGACCATTCTGGCTCATCTGGACAAGAGCCATGTGACGGTTCACACCTACCCCGAATATCATCCGGACACCTGTCTGGCCACCTTCCGGGTGGACATCGATGTGGCTACCTGCGGAGAAATCACGCCGCTTTCCACGCTGGACTATCTGATCGGCAGCTTCGATTCGGACATCATCACCATGGACTACCGGGTCCGGGGCTTCACCCGGGACGTGGAGGGAAAGAAGCTCTTCATGGATCACCGGATCACCTCCATTCAGGACTATATCGACCGGCGCACCCTGCGGAAATATGACGCGGTGGACATCAACATGTACAGCGCCAATCTTTTCCACACCAAGATGCTGATCAAAGAGGTGGATCTGCAGAACTATCTCTTCAACACCGATGTGTACGAGCTGCCGCCCCAGACCCGTCTCGCCATCACCGACAGCCTGCGGCGGGAAATGATCGAGATTTTCAGCGGACAGAACGTTTATTGATTGTACAAAGAGATTCCGCCGCAGAGCAGCGGACAGGAGGAACGGGAATTGGACAAAATTTCACAAAATCGCGCGCCCATCTATGAAGCGCTGGAGCGGTTCCGCCGGATGCGGGTGGTGCCCTTTGATGTTCCCGGCCACAAGCGGGGACGGGGCAATCCCGAGCTGACCCGCTTTCTGGGCGAGCAGTGCATGAGCCTGGATGTCAACTCGATGAAGCCGCTGGACAACCTCTGCCATCCGGTTTCGGTCATCCGGGAAGCGGAGCAGCTGGCCGCCGAGGCCTTCGGCGCAGCCAGCGCCTTTCTGATGGTGGGCGGCACCACTTCGGCGGTGCAGAGCATGGTGCTGACCGTCTGCAAGCAGGGGAGCAAGATCATCCTGCCCCGCAATGTACACCGCAGCGTCATCAACGCGCTGGTGCTCTGCGGCGCGCAGCCCGTCTATGTCAACCCCGATGTGGATCACCGGCTGGGCATCGCGCTGGGCATGAAGGTCTCTCAGGTGGAGCAGGCCATCCGGGAAAACCCTGACGCGGTGGCTGTGTTGGTCAACAACCCCACCTACTACGGCATCTGCTCCGACCTGCGCACCATCGTCCGGATGGCCCATGAACACGGTATGCTCTGTCTGGCCGACGAAGCCCACGGCACCCATTTTTACTTCGGGGAAAACCTGCCGGTTTCCGCCATGGCGGCGGGAGCGGATATGGCAGCGGTCAGCATGCACAAATCCGGCGGCAG
>JAQXNQ010000245.1 GCA_029098085.1 Oscillospiraceae bacterium | reverse complement strand
CCCGTTGCAAACAAACGTAAAGAAGGCCTACTCACGCGCAAGAACGCTTGCGTTCTTGCAGCTTTCCGCTTGCGGAAAGCGATGCGCCCGGCGCGGACAATCAAGACCAAAAAGCGCGGCCCGCAGGCCGCAAGATTCTTATTAGACAAAGCCATGCCCGCTTCCAGCGGGCATACACTTTGCCTCCTTTGTGGAACTTTTTCTTACAAACCACTTTTTCGACAACCTGAGGCAGGCGTCCTTTTACGGGACGCCTGCCTCTCTGTATCCGAAGCTGACGGCTGCGGAATATAGGGAGAAGTACGCGTGGCAGGTCATCAGCCCACCACCAGCTTGCTGGTCTTTTTCAGGAATCTGGCCGGGATGGGGCGGTCCAGCCGCCAGATGATGTTCATCGGTCTGGAGCCCTCATGCCGCAGATAGCGCACCGTCCCCAGAAAGGTATAGGCTCCGGCACCGCCGGAGACCCGGTCGTCCTTGAACTCCCGGACGAACAGCAGCACCCTGCTGCCCCGCCTGACATGGTGGATGTACCGCTGGCCGGTCGGCGAATGCTCCGCCGTGGTGCTCTGGCTCTGCCAGTGGAACAGGCTCTCGCTGATGGAGTAGTCGTTGTACATGGTGGTGGGCGAATAATCCTTATCCGCCTTGTTGAGGGTCACAAGGAGCACATCCAGCTGCCTGTCCGGCAGCCACTTGACGCCCTCCCGCACGGTCGCCGGCTTCATGAAGTCCATGGCCGCCAGCAGCTGGTCACGGGTGTAGGTGCAGTGCAGATCCAGCGGACAGTCAAAGCCCAGGTCGACCGGCTCGTCCACAAAGTCGATCTGCTCAAACCGGTACTGCAGCAGGCTGAGCAGCTCCTCCAGCAAAACCGGGCTGTCCGACAGGGCATACAGGTTGTCCAGCACCTCTTCTCCATCCCAGTCGTCCGCAGTCTTCCCCCAGACCGTGATGTAAAACATCTGCAGCATCCGCTTCTGCAGATCGGTCAGGGCGTTAAAATCCACATCATCCAGCCGGGGCAGCAGATCCAGCAAGAAAAGGATCCACCGCCTGGAGTCAATAACGGCCAGGCGGGAAAGGGCTTTGGTCAGCACATCCTCCAGCGGCTCCGCAAAATCCTCCCGCACGCCCGCTCTGACACAGATGCGGGAAAAGGAAGCAAACCGGTAGACCGATCGGGGATCCAGATGATAGTACTCCAGAAAATGGGCCAGCGTCAGCTCCAGACCGCTGTCCTCTCTGAAGGAGGCGGCACGGGCAACTAGGCCGGCCATATTTCCATAGGACGCCCGGATGTTGTCCAGAATATACCGGGCGGCCTTCTTTTCCAGCTGAATATAGCAGCCCTTGGGAGCCGAGACAAACCCCTCTTTGATTTCGCGGGCCACGCTGCGGGTTGTGCGGGAGAGCAGCGCCGCGAACTTGTCCTCAAAGCGATACCGCTTGTTGGCCTGGCCGATGAAATCCAGAACCGTCAGGCACTCCTTCCCCTCGGACAGGCGCAGGCCGCGGCCCAGCTGCTGCAGAAACACGGTGAGGGATTCGGTGGGACGCAGGAACAGCACGGTGTTGATTTCGGGGATATCCACGCCCTCGTTGTAAATGTTCACGACGAAAATAAAGCGCACTTCCCCATCCACCAGCCGACGTCTGGCGGAGGCCCTCTCCTCCTCGGCAGACTGTCCGGTCAGGAAGATGGAAGGGATGCCGTGGTCATTGAAATAGCGGCACATAAACGCAGCGTGCTCCACCGACACACAGAAGCCCAGTCCCTTGACGTCGTTGATATCGGTCACATACTTCAGCAGTGAGGTCACGATGAGGCTGGCGCGCCGGTTGGCCGCAGCGCCGCTGAGGGTATAGAGCCGGGACAGCTCCTCTTTGTCATAGCCGCCGGCGCTCCAGCGCAGCGTATCCAGATCGACCGTGTCCGTGACGCCAAAGTATTGAAACGGGCAAAGCAGCTTCCGGTCGATGGCTTCAGGCAGACGAATCTCCGCCGCAATGCGGTGATCAAAATAGGACAGCACGCTTTTCCCGTCCATTCGTTCCGGCGTGGCAGTCAGGC
>JAQXNQ010000244.1 GCA_029098085.1 Oscillospiraceae bacterium | reverse complement strand
ACCCTGATGCGGGATGTTCTCATCGCCCTGTGTCCGGCGCTGGTGATGGCGGTGTATGTCTTCGGCTTCCGGGCGCTGATGCTGACGCTGGTCAGCGCCGCCGCCTGTGTGTTCTTCGAGTGGGGCTACTGCACCCTGATTCACCGCCCGGTGATGATCTACGACTGCTCCGCCATTGTCACCGGTGTGCTGCTGGCCTTTGTCTGCCCCGTCACCATTCCCTACTGGACGCTGATTCTGGGAGATCTGTTCGCCATTGTGCTGGTGAAGCAGCTCTTCGGCGGACTGGGCAAGAACATCCTCAACCCGGCTCTGGCCGGAAGAGCCTTCCTGTTCAGCTGGCCTGTTCTGATGACCCGGTGGGTAAAGCCCGGCTTTGCCAACGCCGTCGGCATTCTCTCCACTGCCGATGCCGTCACCGCCGCCACTCCTCTGGCCTCCATGCATCAGGGAACGCTGTGCACCGAATCTCTCTGGCAGCTGTTTGTGGGAACTGTGGGAGGCTGTCTTGGCGAAACCTCCGCCCTGGCAATTCTCATTGGTCTTGCCTATATGCTGGTACGCAAGGTCATCACGCCCCGAATCCCCGTGGCGTTTCTGGGCACCGTGGCAGTCCTTACCTTCCTGTTCCCCCAGGGCAATCCCCGGATCACATGGATGGCAGCTCAGCTGCTCAGCGGCGGTGTGCTGCTGGGAGCCTGCTTCATGGCCACCGACTATGTCACCTCTCCCCTGACCAAGCTGGGGCAGATCCTCTTCGGCGTGGGCTGCGGCCTTCTGACGGTGATGATCCGCTACTTCGGCGGCTACCCCGAGGGTGTCAGCTATGCCATTCTGGTGATGAACTGCTGCGTGGTGCTGCTGGATCGGATAGGCCGTCCCGTGAAATTCGGCGCCCCCAGAAAGGAGGCGGCAAGAAAATGAGTCAAAAGAATTCCGCCTTGTACATCCTGCGTCTGGCTCTGACCCTGCTGGCTATCACCGCCGCAGTGGCTGCGGCTTTGGCCGGGGTCAACGCCATCACCGCCCCCCGGATTGCTCAGGCCAACGCTTTGAAAACACAACAGGCTATCGAAGCCGTCCTTCCCGGCGGCGGAGAGCCGCTGGATTCCTTCCCCGACGAAACCGGCCTTGTCTGTCATGTCTACGCCTCTGACACCGGCTACGCCGTGGAGGTCACCCCCACCGGCTTTGACAACACCATCACCATGATGGTGGGTGTGGACAAAGCAGGGAAGGTGCTGGGCATCGACATCATCTCCCACACGGAAACCGCCGGTCTGGGGGCTGTGTCGGCTGCAAAAACCACCGCAGGCGAGGCCTTCCGGGGTCAGTTCGCCGGGTGCAGCGGTGAAGTCAGCGTCGCCAAGGACGGCGGCGGCATCGATGCCATCACCGGCGCCACCATTACCTCCCGGGCAATTTGCTCCGGTGTCAACGCCGCTCTGGCCTGCGTGGCCGGGCTGAACTGAGGAGGCCTGGGATATGAATTTCAAGAAACAGTTTGAAGAAGGGCTTCTGACCAAGAATCCCGTCACCGTCCAGCTGCTGGGTATGTGCTCCGTGCTGGCCATCACCACCAGCCTGTTCAACGGGCTGGGCATGGGTCTCAGCGTCACCATCATCCTGATCTGCTCCAATGTGCTGATCTCCGCTCTGCGGAAGGTGATACCCTCCCAGATCCGCATTGCCGCCTACATCGTTATCATTGCTGGTTTTGTCACCATCGTTGACCTGCTTCTGAAGGCATACCTGCCCGACCTGTCGGAAAGCCTGGGTGTCTTTATCCCCCTGATTGTGGTGAACTGCATCATTCTGGGCCGGGCCGAGGGCTTCGCCTCCAAAAATGGGGTGCTGGCCTCTGCGGTGGACGGCCTGTGTCAGGGCATCGGCTACACCGTGGCTCTGGTGATCATGTGTGTCATCCGGGAGCTGCTGGGCAGCGGCACCTTCGGCGGCGGCCTGCTGAATGGCGGCGAGGGCATCCGGCTTCTGCCTGCCCAGTTCCCTGCCATGATGATGGTGATGCCTGTGGGGGGCTTTCTGACCCTGGGCTTCGTCATCGCCGGATCTCAGTGGCTTATGGCAAGGCTTGACCGGAAGAGCCGGAAACACCGGAAGGGAGGCCGCTAACTCATGGACTACATCAATTCCCTGCTGGGGATTCTCCTCAGCGCCGTGCTGACGGAGAACTTCATTCTGGTAAAATTCTACGGCATCTGCCCCTTCATGGGTGTCTCCAAAAAAATCGACACCGCGCTGGGCATGGGCATGG
>JAQXNQ010000243.1 GCA_029098085.1 Oscillospiraceae bacterium | reverse complement strand
CCAGTCCGGCCCTGTACTGCTGATACTCGTGCTCTGCTTCCTGCACCGCCGCCTCGTGAGGAATGCCGTCCTTCAGCTGAAAATGAACGGTCTGGCTGAGACAAGCAGATTGAATTCTCTTCATGCTGCAGCTCCTTTCTTATCCGAAATAGTCACCAACACTGTAATTGTTGTAGGCCTTTTTGATCTCCACAACCACGCTGCCGTCCGGCTACACCTGCTGAGAGACAACCTTGTACGCCGTGCGCTTTCTTTCCAGCTTCTTCAGATAAGCCGCCAGATCCATTTCGCTTTCAAACCGCTGTGTCTGCTCCATGCAGGCGCTGAGAATCCGCTTCACTGTTTTGTCCCCCCTCGACGGAGCCGCCTTCGATCCGCCCGATGATAAAGGGCAGCACCTCGTCCGGCTTGATATGCAAAGCGATGGCAAACTGATCATACAGCATCCGCTCGGCCTCCTTGAAGGCACGCTCATCGGCCAGATGCAGCTTGCGTCCCTTGGCGGTCTGCTGCTTCTGGTGCAGATACAGGGTTTTGATCATCCGGACCAGCTTGCGGCTGTCGCCTTCCGCCAGAATTTCCCGGTAGCGGGCCTTCCGCTCATTTTCGTCCTGAATCCAGATGGCATCCTCACCGGGCATTTCCTGTATGATCTCCTCGATTTCCTCCGCAGAGAGAAGACGCCGCATCCGGCCGGTCAGCGCTTTATTTCCGGCGGGCACAAAAACCGTCGTCTCCCGCCGGTACACCGGCCGGAGCACATAGTATTCCGTCATCCCCGCTCCCAGATCTTTGCAGGTGATCCCGGTGATCTCACAGGCTCCTTCTGTCCCGTACATCACGATATCGTTGACGCTGAGCATGTTTCTCTCCTTCCATAAAGAAAAGGCGGCCTGCACCACTGACATCCGTCAGGCAAACCGCGCACCGCGCTGCTCTTTCATCCTCCGCAGCCGGACTGCCCGACTGTGCTTTCATTATACCATTTTTCTCACTTTTTTGTCATAGGCATCTGCGACAAAAATACAGAGGTTCTCATTTATGCAAACCTCACAACCTGCTCTCCCGGATTCGGTCAGGATGGATAAATCGTGCCGGTTTCCCCTCGCTTTACCGCCGGTTTCTATTGTCCCGGCTCCAAAATCATGCTACAATATGGGTACATTCTTTCATCGGAGGAGGGCCCCTATGGATCTCTGTCAGCTGCGGAAAAAGGAAACCAAATACATCATCGGCCTGATGAGCGGCACCTCGGTGGACGGTATGGACGCCGCTCTGATCCAGCTGACCGGCTGCGGCACCCATACCCGGGTTCGACAGCTGGCGTTTATCACGCTCCCCTATACAGCTGCCGTGGAGGAGCGCATCCTGCAGATCGCCGGTGGGCAGCCCTGCAGCAGTGAAGAGCTCTGCCTGATGAGCTTTCTGCTGGGACAGCTGTCGGTGGAGGCTTGCCTGGCCGTCTGCCGGGAGGCGGGGCTCTCTCCCGAAGAGGTGGATCTGGTGGGCAGCCACGGCCAGACGGTCTGGCATGCGCCCCATGCACAGAATTATCTGGGCTATTCCGTCCGGGGCACTTTGCAGATCGGAGAGCCGTCGCTGATTGCCGAGGCCCTGGGCTGTCCGGTGGTATCGGATTTCCGGGTGCGGGACATGGCTGCCGGCGGACAGGGTGCGCCGCTGGTGCCCTACACCGAATACCTGCTGTACCGGGATCCGGAGCGGGACATCGCCCTGCAGAACATTGGCGGCATCGGCAACATCACCTGGCTGCCCAAAAACTGCGCCCTGTCCGATGTCTTTGCCTTCGACACCGGCCCGGGCAACATGGTCATGAACGCGCTGGCCTTCCGGCTTACCGACGGAAAGCTCCGGTTCGACCAGGACGGCAGGCTGGCGGCGAAGGGAAGGGTCAGCAAACCGCTGCTCCAATGGATGCTGGAGAGCGACCCCTGTCTGCCGCTGCCGCCTCCCAAGACCACCGGCCGGGAGCAATACGGCAGCGCCTATCTCGAAGCCCTGCTGCGGCAGGCCCAGTCCCTGCAGGTGTCCCCTGTCGACACCCTCAGCACCGCCACTGCCTTCACGGCGGCCTGTATCGCCGAAAACGCAAAGCGCTTCCTGCCCCGGCTGCCCGACCGGCTCATTGTGGGCGGAGGAGGCAGCTGCAATCCCACCCTGATGCAGATGCTCCGTCAGGCGCTGCCCACCGTGGAGGTGCTGCGGGGCGAGGATCTGGGGCTGGACAGCAATGCCAAGGAGGCCGTCGCCTTTGCGGTGCTGGCCAATGAGGCTCTTTACGGTCTTGCCGGAAATGCGCCCGGAGCCACAGGTGCAGCCCATCCCGTCGTGCTGGGCAAAATCTCTCAATAACCCCGACTGCCAGAAAGGTGGAGTTTGCAATGTTTGAACGTGCTGTCAAAAAGCTGGAGCAAGCTGTCGCACAGGGAGTTTGTCCATCGGCCGCTCTGGCCATTGGTACCGGAGAGGAAGTGCTCACAGAGGCCTGCTTCGGCGTCCATAATCTGGAGCGGAATCCCCTGCCCGTCACCCCGGACACCCTGTACGACATGGCCAGCATCAGCAAGGTGCTTGCCACCACCATGGTGGCCCTTCGCTTTATGGAAGACGGTCTTCTGCGGCTGGATGACAATATGGACGTCTTTTTCCCCGGCGTCCTGCCGGACAAGCGGGATATTACCATCCGGCAGCTGATGACCCACACCTCCGGCATGGCGGCGCATTTTCTCCTGTCGGAGGAAGCCAGTACCCCTGCCCGGGCGGCGGAGACCATCCTGTCCCATCCGCTGGTCTGCGCGCCGGGTGAACAGGTGATCTACAGCTGCATGGGCTACATCCTGCTGGGCAAAATCCTGGAAAAGCTGGGCGGTGCGCCGCTGGATCAGCTGGCACAGAAGCTGGTTTTCGCGCCTCTTGACATGACCCACACCGGCTATTGCCCCCAGAACGATGACGTGGCCTCCACCGAGCGGAATCCGTACAGCGGACAGTGGCTCAGCGGCGTGGTGCATGATGAAAACGCCCGCTTTCTGGGCGGCGTCTCGGGCAACGCCGGCGTCTTTTCAAATTTGCGGGATATGGAGCGGTTTGGTCGGATGCTGCTGAACGAAGGCGGGCTGGATGGGGTGCAGCTGCTGTCCCCTGCCGCGCTGCAGGCGGCCTGCCGCAATTACACGGCGGGTCTCAGCGAAAACCGCGGACTGGGCTTCAAGCTGGCCCTGGGCAGCGGCAATTTCATGGGGGATCTGGTCTCTCCCGGAGCCTTTGGCCATACCGGTTTCACCGGCACCTCCCTGCTGGTGGATCCCGAAAGAAATCTTTTCGTGGTGCTGCTGACCAACCGGGTGCACCCCACCCGGGACAATCTGCAGCTGATCCGCTTCCGGGGACTGCTGCACAACCTGATTCTGTCCGACTGGAGCCGCAGCGGCAGGGAGGCCGGCCGATGACCCGGGCGAAGGAGCTGCTCCGCTCGCTTCGGGGCTATCTGATCACGCTGGCGGCAGGCGGACTGTTCTGGGGACTTTTTCTGCTGCTGCGCCAAAGCAAGGCGGTCATGAACTTCACCATCCGGTACATCACCACCCCCTGGAAACGGGGCTTCAGCTGGCTGGTCTGCAAGCTGCCCTTCTCCGCCATGGAGTGCTGCATTGCCTTTGTGGTTCTGCTGGCGCTCTTTCTCATCGTCCGGTGCATCGTCTGCTTCCGCCGGAAGGGCGGGATGCTGATCTGCCGCACCCTGCTCTTCATCTGCTGCGCCGCGCTGCTGGTCTATGACGGATTCTGCCTGTTCTGGGGCACTAACTATTACGGCGACAGCTTCTCCGACCTCAGCGGTGTTCAGGCCCGGGCGGTCTCGGTGGAGGAGCTGTACGAGACCACCCGCTATTACGCTGACATCGCCAATGAAACCTGCAGCCAGGTCAGACGGAACGCCGACGGCAGCTACGGGGAAAGCCTGGACGACATTTTTGGCGGAGCCGAACATGTCTACGACGGCATTGTCCGGCGCTGGTCCTTCCTGCAGAGCCCCTGGCGGCAGCCCAAGCAGGTCTTTTTCTCCAAAATCATGAGCGTCACCAATTTCACCGGCGTCTATTTTCCCTTCCTGGGGGAATCCAATCTGAACGTGGATTCTCCCGCCAGTCTGATTCCCGTCACCATCGCCCATGAGCTGGCTCATCAGAAAAACGTGGCGCCCGAGCAGGAGGCAAACTTTGTGGCAGTGGTCACCTCTGTCTCCTCCGGCAACGCGGTCTACTGCTATTCCGGCGCGCTGCTGGCCTATATTCATCTGGGCAACGCCCTTTATAAGGCGGATTACGATCTGTGGGCTGAGGTCTACACCAGTCTGGATCCGCTGGTGCGGCAGGATCTGGACGAGAACAACGCCTACTGGGCGTCCTTTGAGAGCCCGGCAGCCGAGGCGGCCGAGGCGGTTTACACCGGCTTTCTGCAGAGCTATGGCCAGGAGCTGGGCATGCAGAGCTACGGCGCCTG
>JAQXNQ010000242.1 GCA_029098085.1 Oscillospiraceae bacterium | reverse complement strand
AGGACGCCGCCTTCCGCAGGATTCTGCTGGCCGGCATGAAGTTCAAGGACGCGGATCAGCAGGCGCCTCTTTATTTCCGCACCACCGATGAGATGCTGGCGGAGTTCTCCTATCTGGGCGAGGAAAAGGCCCGGGAGGTGGTCATCACCAACCCCGGCCGCATTGCCGACATGATCGACGGCGACATCCGGCCCATCCCCAAGGGCACCTATCCGCCCAACATTCCCGGCGCCGATCAGGAGCTGCAGGACATCACCTGGAGCAACGCCAGGCGGATCTACGGCGACCCGCTGCCCGAGATTGTCCGCAGCCGTCTGGATCGGGAGCTGAACTCGATCATCAAGCACGGGTTCGCCGTGCTGTACATGATCGCCCAGAAGCTGGTGCACTATTCGGAGGAGCACGGCTATCTGGTGGGCTCCCGGGGCTCGGTGGGCTCCTCCTTTGTGGCCACCATGGCCGGCATCTCGGAGGTCAATCCGCTGGTGCCCCATTATGTCTGCCCCAAATGTCAGCACAGCGAGTTCATCACCGACGGCAGCATCGGCTCCGGCTTCGACCTGCCGCCCAAGGACTGCCCGAGCTGCGGCACCCGGATGAATCAGGACGGCCACGACATTCCCTTTGAAACCTTCCTGGGCTTTGACGGCGACAAGGAGCCGGATATCGACCTGAACTTTTCGGGCGAGTACCAGAGCCATGTGCACCGGTACACCGAGGAGCTGTTCGGCAGCGACCACGTCTTCAAGGCCGGCACCATTTCCACCGTGGCGGAAAAGACCGCTTACGGCTTTGTGCTGGGCTACCTGCAGGAGCGGGAAAAGGTCTGCCACAAGGCGGAGGAGCTGCGGCTGGCCAAGGGCTGCGAAGGCGTCAAGCGCACCACCGGTCAGCACCCCGGCGGCATGGTGGTTGTGCCGTCGGATTACGATGTCTACGATTTCAGCCCCATTCAGCATCCGGCTGACAAGGCGGATTCGGACATTCTGACCACTCATTTTGACTTCCACTCTCTCCACGACACCATCCTCAAGCTGGACGAGCTGGGTCATGATGTGCCCACCCTCTACAAGCATCTGGAGGACATGACCGGCATCAAGGTTATGGATGTGTCCATGAGCGACCCGGCGGTCATCAGCCTGTTCACCTCGCCGGAGGCTCTGGGCGTCACCCCGGAGGAAATCTTCAGCGAAACGGGCACCCTCTCCCTGCCGGAGATGGGCACCCCCTTTGTCCGGGGCATGCTGGTGCAGTGTCAGCCCAAAACCTTCTCCGACCTGCTGCAGATCTCCGGTCTGTCCCACGGCACCGACGTCTGGCTGGGCAATGCCCAGGAGCTGATCAGGGACGGCACCTGCACCATTTCCGAGGTCATCGGCTGCCGCGACAGCATCATGACCTACCTGCTCTACAAAGGGCTGGAGCCCAAGCTGGCCTTCAAGATCATGGAGATCACCCGAAAGGGCAACGCCCCCAAGCTGCTGACCGACGAGATGAAGCAGGACATGCTGGATCACAACGTGCCCCAGTGGTACATCGACAGCTGTCTGAAAATCAAGTACATGTTCCCCAAGGCTCACGCGGCGGCCTATGTCATCGCCGCCATCCGGCTGGGCTGGTACAAGGTGCACCAGCCGCTGGCCTACTACGCCGCCTTCTTTACCGTGCGGGGCGGTGACCTGGAGGCCGATGTGGCCGTGGCCGGCAGGGAAGCGGCCCAGGCCCGGCTGCAGCAGCTGCGGGAGGCCGACCGCAGCGACAAGGAGGATGACGTGTACACCACTCTGCAGATCATCAACGAGATGCTTTGCAGGGGCTTCCAGTTCCTGCCGGTGGATCTGTACAAGTCCCACGCCACTGTCTACCAGCTGGAGGACGGAAAAATCCGCCTGCCCTTCTGTGCCCTCAAAGGACTGGGGGAGGCGGCGGCCAGGAGCCTGCAGGAAGCAGGCACCCAGGGCCCTTATATTTCGGTGGAGGATGTCCAGAACCGGTCGGGCGTGTCCAAGGCCATCATCGAAATGCTGGACGCCGCCGGCGCACTGGAGGGTTTGCCCAAAACCAGCCAGATGACCCTGTTTGGATTCTAAAAAGGTCACAATGGATTCCAATTGACTTTTCCATGATGATGTGATACCATAGTAACATATTAGCACGCTAAAGTGAGGAGAACGACCATGACATTCAAGGACCGGCTTGTTACGCCGGAAGGAACCCGGGATCTGCTGTTTGAGGACTGCATCGCCCGGCATACGGTGGAAAGCAGCATCAAGAAGGTGCTGATCCCCCGGGGGTACGCGGAGGTGATCACCCCCGCTCTGGAATACTACGATGTGTTCAGCTCGGGCCATTACGGCATCCCCCAGGAGGAGATGTACAAGCTCACCGACCTGAAGGGCCGGCTGCTGGCGGTCAAGCCCGACCTGACCATGCCCATCGCCCGGCTGGCGGCCACCCGGCTGCGGGATCATCCGCTGCCCCTGCGGCTGTACTACAATCAGAACGTCTACCGGGTCAGTCCCGCCCTGCGGGGACGCAGCGACGAGGTGGATCAGATCGGCATCGAACTGATCGGCTCGGGCACCCGGCGGGCGGATCTGGATGTGCTGGTCACCGCCATTGAGGCCATGAAAAGCTGTACCGAAAAGGAATTCCGGTTGGAGATTGGCCACATCGGCATCTTCAACGCGCTGGTGCAGGCGCTGGAGCTGAACGAAGCGCGGAAGGAAGAGATCCGCTGCCTGATCGAGAGCAAGAATTATCCCGCCCTCAACGACCAGCTGGACCGGATGCAGAATCAGGCGGCCGCCCAAGCGCTGAAGAAGCTGCCCGCTCTGTTCGGCGGCGCCGAGGTGCTGGAGGAGCTGTCCGGCCTGACCGATCTGCCGGAAATCGGCGGCATCGTCGTTTACCTTCGGGCCATTCTGGCTGATCTGGAGCAGCTGGGGCTGCTGGGACAGGTGACGCTGGATCTGGGCATCGTCAACCGCAACGACTATTACACCGGCATCGTCTTCCAGGGCTATCTGGAGGGAGCGGGGGACACCGTCCTCAGCGGCGGCCGGTACGACAAGCTTCTGTCGGATTACGGCATGGATCTGCCGGCCATCGGCTTCGGCATCAACGTGGACATGGTGGCCCGGGCGGTGCGGGATCAGCTGCGGTTCCAGCTGCAGCCCGATGTGCTGGTCTACGCCTATCCCGGCTATGAGGTCAAGGCATTCCGGGAGCTGTCCCGGCTGGTGGAGCTGGGCTTCCGGGCGGAATTCTGCGTCAGCGATACCTCGGACGAGGCCAAGAGCTACGCTGCCCGCAAGGGCATTTCCACCATTTATCTGGTGAACAATGATGTTGTGGAGGTGCGGGTGTGAGACCGATCCGAATCGCCCTGACCAAGGGCAGACTGGAAAAGGATACCGTGGAGGTGCTGGAGCGGATCGGTTACGACTGCAGCCAGCTGAGAAACAAGGGACGCCGCCTGATTCTGGAGATCCCCGGAGCCAATATGGAGGTGGTGCTGGCCAAGGCGGCCGATGTCATCACCTATGTGGAGCACGGCGTCTGCGACATGGGCGTGGTGGGAAAGGATACCATCATGGAGCAGGGCGGCAGCTTCTTTGAGGTGGCGGATCTGGGCTTCGGCCGCTGCCGGTTTGCCCTGGCTGTCCGCAAAGGAACCGACTTTTACAGCGGCTACGCGGAAAAGACCATCGCCACCAAATACCCCAATGTGGCGCGGCAGTTTTTCGCCGAAAAGTCCATGGACATCCGGATCATCAAGATCGAGGGGTCGGTGGAGCTGGCGCCGCTGCTGGGCCTGTCCGACGGCATTGTGGACATCGTCGAGACCGGCACCACCCTGAAGGAAAACGGCCTGGAGGTGCAGGAGGAGGTTTCTCCCATCTCGGCCCGGCTCATCGTCAACACAGCCAGCATGAAGCTGCGCAAAAAGGAGCTGGAGCCGGTCATCGCCAGCATTCAGAAAGCCATCGCCGAAAAGGCGTAACAGAAAGCCATGCAGAGTATGAAGGAGGAAACAGCCATGCTTCCCATTGTAAAAGCGGACGGCGTACAGGAGCGGCAGCTGCTGGGCAGCCTGCGCAGCAGAAGCGCCGAGGTGGATAAAGAGGTAACCCGGGTGGTTTCGGAGATTCTGGAGAATGTCCGCACCCGCGGCGACCAGGCGGTTAAGGAATACACCCTGAAGTTCGACGGCAGCCTGCCCGACGCCCTGGAGGTGGATCGGGAGGTGATCAACGACGCCCTGACGAATGCCGATCCGGAATTTGTGTCGGCGCTGCTCAACGCCATGGAGAACATCACCGAGTTCCACAACCGTCAGAAGCATCAGAGCTTTATCGACGCCAAGCCCAATGGCGTCATTCTGGGTCAGCGGATCCGGGGTCTGCACCGGGTGGGTCTCTATGTGCCCGGCGGCACAGCGGCCTATCCCTCGTCGGTGCTGATGAACGCCGTTCCCGCCAAAATCGCCGGCGTGAAGGAGATCATCATGGTGACCCCTCCCGGCAAGGACGGAAAGCCCAATCCGGATATTCTGGTGGCGGCGGCGGTTTGCGGCGTGGACAGGGTCTTCCTGCTGGGCGGCGCTCAGGCCGTGGCGGCGCTGGCCTACGGTACCGAGACGGTGCCCCGGGTGGACAAGATCGTCGGCCCCGGCAACATCTTTGTGGCCACTGCCAAAAAGCTGCTGTACGGTCAGGTGGACATCGACATGATCGCCGGCCCCAGCGAGATTCTGGTGCTGGCCGACGAGACCGCCAATCCCGTCTATGTGGCGGCGGATCTGATGAGTCAGGCCGAGCACGACAAGCTGGCCTCCGCCATCCTGATCACCACCAGCGAAAAGCTGGCCGAAGAGACCAAAGCCGAGCTGGAGCGCCAGTCGGCCGCCCTCTCCCGGCGGGAGATCATCGAAACCTCCCTGCGGGATTTCGGCGGCATCATCGTCTGCGACTCCATGGATCAGGCGGTGGAGCTGGCCAACGAGGTGGCGCCCGAGCATCTGGAGGTGGCGGTGCAGGATCCCTTCCTCTATCTGGGCAGGCTGGACAACGCGGGCTCTGTGTTCCTGGGCCATTATGCGCCGGAGCCTCTGGGGGATTACTACGCCGGTCCCAACCATGTGCTGCCCACCAGCGGCACCGCCCGGTTCTTCTCGCCCCTGGGCGTGGACGCCTTTGTCAAGCGCTCCAGCTACATCTACTACACCCGTGAAGCACTGGAGGAGGCCAAGGACGACATCGTCTGCCTGGCGGAGAAGGAGGGCCTGACCGCTCACGCCAACTCCATCAAGGTGCGCTTTTCTTAAACAGAAACAGGAGGGGAACCCATGAGCTATACGCTTTGCCGGAAGGTGCGGAATCTGACGCCCTATGAACCCATCAAGGGCAGCTACCGCATCCGTCTGGACGCCAACGAAAGCTGCTTCTCCCTGCCGGATGAGCTGCGGGCGCAGCTGGGGAGACTTGCGGCGGAGATGGACTACAACCGCTATCCCGACCCGCTGGCAGACCGGCTCTGCACCGCCTTCGGCGCGGCCTACGGCCTTTCGCCCGAGCTGGTGACGGCGGGCGACGGCTCGGACGAGCTGATTTCCATCATCACCGGCTGCCTGCTGGAAAAGGGCGATCCGATCCTGACTTTTTCGCCGGACTTTTCCATGTATCACTTTTATGGTGAGCTGGCCGAGCATCCGGTGCTGGTCATGGAAAAGGACGAGGACTTCGGCGTCGATGTGGACGCGGTCATCCGCACCATCCGGGAGCAGCGGGTGAAGATGCTGATCTTCTCCAACCCCTGCAACCCCGCCTCGGTGGGACTGCCCCGGGCGGAGGTGCGCAGGCTCATCCGCTCCACCGATGCGCTGGTGGTGCTGGATGAGGCCTATATGGACTTCTGGGATCAGAGCCTGCTCTCTGAAGTGGAAAACTACGACAACCTGATCATTCTCAAAACCTGCTCCAAGGCGGTGGGCATGGCCGGCATCCGGGTGGGCCTTGCCGTGGCCGGAAAGCCTCTGACCCGGGCGCTGCGGGCGGTGAAATCCCCCTACAATGTAAACAGCTTTTCTCAGGAGGCCGCCGCCCTGATTCTGGAGCAGCGGGACTACCTTGAGGACTGCCGCAATCAGCTGATCGCCTCCCGTCAGGCGCTGCAGCAGGGCTGCGAGGCGCTGGCGAAGGCGCATCCGGCGCTGTTTGAGAAGCTCTGGCCATCGGTGACCAATTTTGTCCTGATCCGCAGCGGCAGGGCAAAGGAGATCTGGCAGGCGCTGCTGGCCCGCTCCATCGCGGTGCGGTGCTTTGACGGCTTCCTGCGGATCACCGCCGGT
>JAQXNQ010000241.1 GCA_029098085.1 Oscillospiraceae bacterium | reverse complement strand
CGGCGCCCTGACCGGGCTGGAGCTGCCGAGGCTGTCCCTGACCCTGCCGCTGGGCATCAGCTTTTACACCTTCCAGACCATGAGCTACACCATCGATGTTTACCGGGGCAAGGTGCAGCCGGAGCACAACATCATCGACTTTGGCGCTTTTGTGGTGCTGTTTCCCCAGCTGATCGCCGGCCCCATCGTCAAATACTCCGATGTGGCCCGGGAGCTGAAGGAACGGAAGTTCACCGCTGACACCCTGACCGAAGGCGTTCGGCTGTTCATCATGGGTCTGGGCAGCAAGGTGCTGATCGCCAACAACGTGGGCGCCCTCTGGACCGAGATCGAGGGGATGGAGATCGCTGCCATTTCGACGCCGCTGGCCTGGCTGGGGGCGCTGGCCTTCTCGCTGCAGATCTACTTTGACTTTTCCGGCTACTCCCTTATGGCCATCGGCCTGGGACGGATGCTGGGCTTCCATTTCCCCCAGAACTTCAACTATCCCTACACCGCCGTCAGCATCACCGACTTCTGGCGGCGCTGGCACATGACCCTCAGCTCCTGGTTCCGGGAGTACCTGTACTTTCCTCTGGGCGGCAGCCGGGAGGGCAAGTGGAAGACCTACCGCAACCTGCTGATCGTCTGGGCGGCCACCGGCTTCTGGCACGGAGCCAGCTGGAACTTCGTGCTGTGGGGACTGTTCTTCTTTGTGATGCTGGTGCTGGAAAAGGCCTTTCTGGGCAAGTATATGGAGCAGCACCGGGTTGTTTCCCGGATCTGGGTGCTGTTTCTGCTGATGGTCAGCTGGATGCTGTTCGCCATCACCGATCTGGGTCGTCTGGGCGCTTACTTCACCCGGATGTTCCTGCCCGCAGGCGGTGGAAGCTGGCTCTATTACCTGCGCAATTACGGCGTCAGCCTGCTGCTGGGCTGCATTCTGTCGGTGCCGGTGCTGAAAAAGCTGTACGACCGCTTCCTCTGCCGGCATAAGTGGCTGGAGACGGCGCTGCTCTTCTGTGTGCTGGCTCTGTCCACCGCCTATCTGGTGGACGCCACCTATAACCCCTTCCTCTATTTCCGCTTTTAAGGAGGTGACGGCATGAAAAAAACAAGACCCTCCCTCCATCCGGCGCTGTTCATGTTTTTCGGCTTCATCGCGCTGCTGACCGCCGCCGATCTGCTGACTCCTGCCAAGGACTTTTCTCAGCTGGAAAACCGCTATCTGAAGCAAGCGCCCAAATTTACGCTGTCCTCCCTGTTTGACGGCAGCTACACCCAAACCTACGAGACCTACATCAATGATCAGTTCGTGGGGCGGGACAGCTGGATCACCGTCAAGTCCCGGTCGGAGCAGGTGCTGCTCAAGACCGAGAACAACGGCATCGTCTACGGAAAGGACGGCCGGCTCTTTGAAAAGTACACCGCCTATGACCGGGAGCAGCTGACGAAGAACCTTTCCTTTCTGGAGGAGTTCGCCGCCGGACAGGACAACGTAACCTTCAGCGTGGTGCCCTCCGGCTATATGCTGACGCCGGAGGCGCTGCCCGTGGGACTGCAGCTGGTGGACCAGCAGCCGGTGCTCCTCGAGATGGCGGCGGCGGTGCCGTCGGCCAGCTGGATCGACACCCTGTCTGTGCTGCAGCAGAGCGGAGACAGCGACCTCTTTTACCGCACCGACCACCACTGGCGGGTGCGTGGTGCCTACCTGTTCTACAAGGCCTTCTGCGAGAGCAGGGGACTGGAGCCTGCGGCGGAGGAGAGCCTGCCCCTGCGGCAGGTAGAGGGCTTTTACGGCACCTACTTCTCCAAATGCAAAAAGGCCGGCATCCGGCCGGACACGCTGACCTTCTACGACCTGCCGGTGCAGTCCGTGACGGTGGACGGTGCGGAGAAGGAAAACTGGTACGACGAGGCCGCCTTTGACAGCCGGGACAAGTACGGCGCGCTGCTGTACGGCAACGGCGGGCTGACCATCCTGAAAAACGGAGACGGGGACCGGAAGCTGCTGCTTGTCAAGGATTCCTATTCCAACGCGCTGGCACCGCTGTTTCTGGAGAACTACGACGCGGTCTATGTGGTGGATCTGCGCAGCTTCCCCAAGGGAATGCAGGAGCTGTGCGAAACCGAAGCCTTCACCGATATTCTGGTGCTGTACAGCTTTTCCAACATCTGCTCGGACAATAATTTCTACCGGCTGAAATACTGATGCGCTGCCTCCGTCCGGAATTGCCCGGGCGGAGGCTTTGCTGTGCGCCCGGAGATGACGCTTCACCTAAATTTTGTCAGGGGCTCCCACCGAAATTGGGGCATCCGCCAAAAATGGGAAAACCCCTTGACATCGGGCTTTCCTTTTGATATAATAACTCTCGCTGCGATGAAAGGGCCGTTTGGCCTGCCATCGTTTCATCTCATAGATGTCGTCGGAGGGAGTACAACGAACTCCGACATAAGCGTGAGAGCCATTAGCTCAGTTGGCAGAGCATTTGACTTTTAATCAAAGGGTCCGGAGTTCGAGCCTCCGATGGCTCACCAGAAAAAATCCCGAATGCACCGGCGTTCGGGATTTTTCCTTTCCGTTTTCGGTCAGGGGGCCTGTGAAAAAAAGATTTTCACGGAAATATACTTTTTCCCTTGACAAAATGTCTCGGAAGGGGTATAATAAAATTCGCGTCGGGGTGTAGCGCAGTTTGGTAGCGTGCATGGTTCGGGTCCATGAGGCCACGAGTTCGAATCTCGTCACTCCGACCAGCGGCTTGGAGCCGCAGCAAAGACGCGCACTCACGTTGGTGGGTGCGCGTTTTCTTTTATTATTCTGGTTTTGTATCAGAGCAGACGCCTGATTTTCAGTAGTCCCCGGAAAATCAGCAGGATATTTTATGAAAAGGAGATTGCGCCGCAGGAGTAAACCGGGGTGCAGTTCAACCAAAGCGTTCGCTGCAGCATCCTCCCGCTGTCGGCCCTGCCCCGGGCGGCGGAGGCGTGCGGTACCGCCTGTTCCGGCAGCGCGTGCTTCCTTTCACCGAAGATAAAAGCCCTGCCGCTTCCCGCGCAGCAGGGCTTCAGTCTGTCAAAAAAGTGGTTTGCACAGAAAAATTGCACAAAGAAAGCAAAGTGTATGCCCGCTGGAAGCGGGCATGGGGTCTCTAAGAGGAATCTTGCGGCTCTACGTCGCTTTCCGCAAGCGGAAAGCTGCAAGAATGCAGGCATTCTTGCGCGTGAGTGCTCCTTCTTTGCGTGAATGATTCACGAAGGGGCGCGGAGGAGCAGGATTTCGCGCTCTGCGGAGCGCGACCAGGGCGCTGCCCTGGACCTGCGATTTTTTGAAAAAAATCGAGTAAAACTTTAAATGTCTTGGCAGTCTAACGATAGGTGATTTTTAATTGTGCGAATTGCCAGTGCGCACTGACTTTATCGACACGCTGAAGCCCTGCCGCCCGCTGTTGAGCGACAGGGCTTTTCAGTTATCTCAGCAGCGCAGACGGGAAACGTTATCGAATCCAGGCGCCGTCCGCACCGACCGCATAGCCGTCGGGAGTAACCGTATCGGCCAGCATGACGCCGTCGCTGCCGACATAGTAGTACTCGCCCTTCCATTGAATCCAGCTGTTTTTCGCCATCGCACCGTTACCGCGGAAGTACTTCCAGCCTTCGGAGGTATGCAGCCAGTTGTTTTTCATCATGCCGCCCCACCAGAACAGACAGTACCGCTCACCGTCGATCTCATATTCTCCGTCCGCATACATGACGCCGGTTTCCGAATCCAAATAGTACCAGCTGCCGCCGGCATACACCCAGCCGCAGCGCCGCGCGCCGGTCTCCGGATCGAGATAGTACCATTGATCGTCCAGCCTGAGCCAGCCGTACTGGAGGTGGCCCTTCCGGTCAAAGTAATAGGTCTGATCGGAGATCTTCTGCCAGCCTTTGACCTTGATGCCGCTTTTGTAGTAGACTCTGCCGGCAGAGAGGTCTTTCCAGCCGCTTTGTCCATTGCAGCTGAGCGGGTATCCTTCCGTTGCGCCGCATCGATGCCGGTTTCGCCCGGCATGAGAATATCCAGAAGCAGAATGTCAAACCGGACGCCGCGCTCGATCTCCGCCAGCAGGTCAAAGGGGCTGTGGAAGGCTGTACAGCGGATGTCCTGATGGCGCAGGGCACGGTACTGGTCCAGGAGCGTCCGGAGCTCGCTGAGTATGGAAAGATCGTCGTCACAGAAGCCTATGCTGATCATGTCGCTTCGTCTCCTCCTCCGTTTTGATCGGGCCGAAGCCCATCAGAGCCGCTGGCAGGCAGATCCAGAGCTTTTTCCGGGTCCGCTCATAGTTCTCCCGGGCCTGCCGGCAGATATCCTCGCTGCGGGCCAGAACCGCCGCGCTTTCGGCATCGTGTGGTGCCTCCGCAGCCTTTTTGCGGCAGAAGGCCCGCTGGCTGTCGGCACTGTCTACCATGCTTTTCAGGCCCCGCATGATGCGCCGCACATCCCGAAGCCAAAAGAAGAGGCAGGCGGCGGTGCTGACGGCGGCGATCAGCCACGCAATCCAGGACAGCGTGTATCTTCAGTCCTTCCTTATGCAGTATGATATTCTTATCACAGCAGAGTTGGGGCGGCTTTGTCTACTGCTGTCCCGAAATGTATCCTGCTGCGGCCTGAAATGCGGCTTGCCAGTGGAGGGGATCTGTGATATGATTTTATTGAACCAACCTGCAGAAACAGTTCCAATGAAAGCGGAGGCAGATTTATGGCAAAAAAGAAACGGGAAACCATCCTTTTCAGCTGTCTGGGCAGCAGCGATCCAGTGCGGGGAGAGCATGACGGGGCCATGCTGCACATCGTCCGCCATTACCGGCCGGA
>JAQXNQ010000240.1 GCA_029098085.1 Oscillospiraceae bacterium | reverse complement strand
GATGCAGGACAACCTGTCCTACATGGAGCAGTTCCAGCCCCTGACCGATGAGGAGCAGGCGGTGGTGGAGCAGGTACAGCAGGTGCTGGCCTCCGTTCCGCAGGTGCCCTGCACCGACTGCCGGTACTGCGTCAAGGGATGTCCGATGGAGATCAACATTCCCGGCGTCTTCAAGGCGGTCAACACCCTGCTGATCTACGGAAACAAGGACGGCGCTCAGGGCGACTACAACTGGGGCACCCGTCAGGGCGGCAAGGCGTCGGCCTGCATCGGCTGCGGCCAGTGTCAGGCAGCCTGCCCGCAGCACATCCAGATCATCGAGGAACTGAAGAAGGCAGCGGAGACGTTTGAGGGCTGAGGACGGTTCCAGACTGAATCGAAAGGGCACCGGGGCTGTTTCCGGTGCCCTTCTGGTTTTTGTCGAAGCGACGGTGATGGTGAGCAACTGGCGATAATAAACAACTCACCTTCAATTGGTTGCCAAGGCATTTAAAGTTTTACTCGAGTTTCCTTTTCTCTTACAAATCAATTTTTAAGCAATTCAGAGCACCGAATCTTTTTCCGCTCCCCTTCTCATTGACAAGCATCCTCCGGGATACTATAATAAAATCAAACTTTGTCGATCCGGAGGAAGGGTATGTCTGAATTTCTCGAAGCCTGTATGATGGTGCTGTTCGGCTGCTCCTGGCCGCTGAACATCCTCAAATCCGTCCGCAGCCGCACGGCCCGGGGACGCAGTGTGGGTTTTCTGATCCTGATCCAGCTGGGCTATCTGGCCGGCATCCTGAGCAAGGTGCTGTCGGGACATGTGACCTATGTGGTGGCGTTTTACATCCTGAACCTGTGCATGGTCACCGCCGACCTCTGTCTCGTCCTGCGCAACCGGCGGCTGGATCAGCAGCGGCAGCAGAACTGAATCGAAGGCCGTCCCAAATTTCCGGGGCGGCTTTTTGATTTGTGTGGGATTTTCTCACCTTTGCACAGAACAGAGACCGCTCCCCTGCTCCGAAAAAAATCTCCGTTTTCTCCCCTGCCGCCGTCTCTTCAATTGATTTTCTGTCAAAAATATGCTATAATCAGAAAAAGATAAATCCCCGGCCCTGCCCCCAAACAGGGCCAAACACGGAGAGGATTTGATACAATGAAGAAAGAAACGCCGACCGACCTGAAGCAGCAGATCTTCAGCTGGTACCGGGAATGGCACGCGGTGGAGCAGCTGTACGCCGAATGGGCCGCCCGGCACGGCCTGTCCGACACCGCCCTGTGGGTGCTGCTGCGGATTTACCGCCACGACGGCCCGGTCACCCAGCGGGAAATCTGTCAGATTCTGGGCATGCCCAAGCAGACCGTGTCCTGCGTGCTGGCAGCCATGGAGCAGAAGGGCGTCCTGACCCGTGCCCGCTGCGCCTGCGACCGGCGCAGCTGCTCCATCACCTTCACCCCCGAGGGCAAGCGGTGGGCGGATACTCTGTTCGGCGCCCTCTGCCTGGCCGAGGAAAAGGCCTTCAGCGGCCTGGGACAGCGGGATCGCCTGGTCTTCACCCGGATCAACAGCGAACTGACCTGCCGTCTGCAGGAGGCGCTGGCCGGGTCGCCCGCCGCCGCTCCCTTTTCGCTGCCGGATGAAGAGGACTCCGCCGAACCCGACGGAGAAAAGTCATGAGCAAGCAGCTCTGGAAGCCGGGCGCGCTGCTGGCGCCGGTGCCGCCGGTGCTGGTGTCCTGCGGCACGGTGGAAAAGCCCAATCTGCTGACCATCGGCTGGACGGGCATCGTCAGCACCCACCCGGCCATGACCTACATCTCGGTGCGGCCGGAGCGGTACTCCTACCCGATGATCCAGGAGGGCGGCTGCTTCGTCATCAACCTGACCACCGAAGAGCTTTGCCGGGCTGCGGATTTCTGCGGCGTCCGCAGCGGCCGGGAGGTAGACAAGCTGGCTCACTGCGGCCTGACCGTCAGCCCGGCCTCCACCGTCTCCGCGCCGATTCTCAACGAAAGCCCGGTGAACATCGAGTGCCGGGTGCAGCAGGTGCTGGAGCTGGGCAGCCACCACATGTTCCTGGCCGAGATCACGGCCATTCAGGTGGACGACCGGCTGGTGGACGGCGGGCGGCTCTGTCTGGATCGGGCGGGGCTGGTGGCCTACGCCCACGGGGAGTATTTCGCCCTGGGCGACAAGCTGGGCAGCTTCGGCTATACCGTCCGGAAGCGTCCGCAGAAAAAGGACAATGCTCCGCCGAAGAAAAAGTCAGAGCAAGGCACCCGTCCCGCCGGGGAGCGGAAGGCTGCGGCAAAGCCCGGCTCTGACGGAGGGAAGCGTCCTGCACAGCAGCCAACCGGCGGGCAAAGGCCCGGAAAAAACCGTCCCCGCAGCGGGGACAAGCGAAGGAGAATCCCATGAGCATCCTCACCGAAACCGAAATTGTCGTCCGCTACGCCGAGACCGATCAGATGGGCATCGTCCACCACTCCAACTACGCGGTCTGGTACGAGCAGGCCCGCACCGAATTCATCCGGCATTTCGGCCTGTCCTACGGGGACATGGAGAAGGCCGGCATTCTGCTGCCGCTGCTGGAGCTGCACTGCGCCTACGGCCTGCCCGCCCACTACGAGGATCGGCTCATCGTCCGGACGCAGGTGGGACTGCTCAAGCCCTCCCGGGTGCGGTTTGACTACGAGATCCGGCGGCCAGGAACCGACAAGCCGCTGAACACCGGCTGGACGCTGCACGCCTTCACCGATCCTTCTCTGCGGCCCATCAGCCTGAAGAAGCACGCCCCGGAGATTTACGGGGTGCTGGAGAGGGCGATGGAGGGGTGAAACGCAGCGGGCTTACAATTGTTTTTGCGCCCTCATTTGTGCAGGGCTCTGGCTGATGCGGCGCCGTAGGAGCGCCGCATTTTTGCGGTTTGGGGGATTGGGAAGGGAGCAGGGCTTTTGCGCCTGTCGGCGGGCTTTGCGCCTGCCGGCGGTTCTCTTTTGCGCCTGTCGGCGCTTTCTTGCGCTTGACAGCGGGTCTTTTGCGCCTGTCGGCGCTTTCCTGCGCTTGACAGCGCGCCTTTTGCGCCTGCCGGCGCTTTCCTGCGCTTGACAGCGAGTCTTTTGCGCCTGCCGGCGCTTCCTTGCGCTTGACAGCGCGCCGTCGGGGACGCGGGATACCTCGCTTGGGTGGGACAAGTCAAAGCGTTTCAGATGTATGGAAGTCCGGTCGCTAAAAACGCCCCACCGGGGCGTTTTCTTAACGCTCCCCCCGAATCGACCTGTCCCGCAGAAGCGGGACAGGTCCCTGCGCAG
>JAQXNQ010000239.1 GCA_029098085.1 Oscillospiraceae bacterium | reverse complement strand
GTACGCATTCTCCGCACGCAGCCGCTGCACTTCGGCCAGCAGATCTTCTTCCACTGTTGGGGGCAGCTTCTTCGCTCTACCTATGCTGCCGCTCCCACGATGCTCTTTGGCAAATCCCTCTGCACCTTCCACCAGATAGATACGCTCCCACGCCATGACTAGTTTATGATCGTTGATCTCAAATCGCCGTGCCGTTTCCCTGTAACTCAATTTTTCTTCCTGCATGGTTTCTATCACCAGTTTCTTAAATTCTGGTGTGTATCGTTTGTTCGGAATTCCTTTTGGCATAGTAAACACCCCACTTGTTAGATAGTATACCATACTTGTCTAACAAATGGGGTGCATTTCACTTCGGCTCCGGGGATTTCTTCTGTCCGGAAAGAATACTTCCTATCTGTTTTCGGCATTGTTCTTTCATCCCGCATCCTTTATACTGAAACCATACCCGGATACAATCAAACACACAGGAGGCATAAGCATGACCATCAAAGAACAGAATGAGAGTCTGACCCGCTGGGTGATCGACAAAATCAGGCGGGACTACCCCGATGATGTGGCGCTGCTCATTGGCTGCAGCGCCCTGAGGATGCCGGAAGATCAAAGCCAGCTGCTGTTTGACTATTTCGTCCCTGCCACCAAACGGGGAAACGAGCTGGCCCGCACCTTCATCGTAAACGGCAAGGGCTACGACCTCTATCCCCGCTCCTGGGAGAGGCTGGCCGGCATGGCAAGGCTGGAGGATGAAAACAACACCTGCCTTGCCTGTACCGAGGTACTCTATGCCCGCTCAGAAGAGGACCGGCAGCGCTTTGAAGCGCTCAGGCAGGAGTTTTTCCAAAATCTGAAGGATCCCGTTTTTACCCGCCACAAAGCACTGGAACGGCTGCGGAACGCCATGGAGATCCATCAGTCCATGCTGTTTGAAAGCGCTCCGTCCCGGATTCGGATGGCGGCAGGATATGCAGCCAACTATCTCTCCATGGCAGTGGCCTTTACAAACGGACGCTTTTTCCGGACAAGCCAGATATACCAGACCGAAGAGCTGGCTGATATGCCGCTGCTGCCGGAAAACTTTCCGGAGCTGTATGAGCAGCTGTTCCTGCAGAAGGAACCGGATCGCCTGAGGGAGCTGATCCGCCAGATGATCCTTTCCGTCCGCCGCTTTCTGGAGGCACAGGTACCCGGTTCTCCGGCCGATCCGGCAGATCTGCAGGGGCTGGCCTTCTGGTATCAGGAACTGATCTATACCTGGAGACGCATCGACCTGGCCGTCGGGCAGAAGGATTTCAAGCGGGCCTTTGTCTGGGGCTGCTATCTGCAGCAGGAACTGGATACCGTCTGCAGCGAGTTTGCTCTGCCGCCCCTGCCCCTGATGGACGCCTATGATCCTGCAGATCTTGCGCCTCTTCAGCAGCGGGCCAGGGAGCTGGAGCAGGTGATCCGGGGCACACTGGCGCAACACGGCATTCTGTTGGACGAATATACTTCCGCTGAAGATTTCCTGCAGAAAAATTCCTGACCCTTCTTCGGAAAGGAGTGCCCCGATGAAATATAAAAACGCCGCCGATATTCTGCCGGACGCCCTGCTGAAAGAGCTGCAGAAATATGTCTCCGGCGAAGCGCTCTATGTGCCGGCCGGAAACCAGCGGAAAAAATGGGGCGATCAAAACGGCGCCCGCCAGTTTTACCAGCAGCGCAACGAGGATATTCGCCGTCAGTTTTTTGCGGGCGCCGGTCTGGAGGAGCTGGCCGAAAGCTACGGGCTGTCTCCCGATACCATCCGGAAAATCGTTTATCAGTAAATCTCTTACCGGCCGGATCTATCTGCTTCTGTTTAATTGTGCTCAGTTTCATGTATTTTTTTGTTATTTTTTCCTGCACTCTTGCTTTTTCTCTGTCTACGGACTACAATTAAATCAAATTCTGACGCAAAAGGAGTGTTGTCCGCATGATCCCCCGCCCTGAATATCCCCGCCCGCAGATGGTCCGCGACCCCGATACCAGTTGGATCAATCTCAACGGCAGCTGGGAATTTGAATTTGACTTCGGCGCCACCGGAAAAGAGCGCCGGTTCTGGGAAAAGCCCGTCTATTCCCACACCATCACCGTCCCCTTCTGCCCGGAGAGCAGCCTTTCCGGCGTCCATTACACCGATTTCATGCCGGCCGTCTGGTACCGGCGTACCGTCACTCTGACGGCGAAGCAGCTGCAGGGCCAGGTCATGCTCCGGTTCGGCGCCGTGGATTACTACACTACCGTCTGGGTCAACGGCCAGGAGGTCGGACGCCACATGGGCGGCTATTCCTCCTTCGGCTTTGATGTGACCGATTATGTCCGCGAGGGGGAAAACACCATCGCCGTCTGCGCCGAGGACGACAACCGCTCCCGCACCCAGCCCCGGGGCAAGCAGAGCTCGCTGTACCATTCCCATGCCTGCGACTATACCCGCACCACCGGCATCTGGCAGACCGTCTGGATGGAATTTCTGCCCCAAACCCACATCGTGTCCTACCAGGTCATCTCTCAGCAGCAGAGCCATTCCGTTTCCCTGACCGTCCGGATGGACGGCTGCACCGGAAACGAGCGTCTGATGGCTGAGACCTTCTATGAAGGCAGACCCATGGGCACAGTCATCCGCCCGGCCGCCGCCGTCACTGCCCTGGAAATTCCGCTGAACGAGGTTCACCTGTGGGATGTGGGACAGCCGAAGCTCTATGACCTGAAGCTGACCCTGACCTCCGGCGATGAGGTTTTCGGCTATTTCGGTCTGCGGGACATCCGCTGGGACGACGGCTGCATCCGCATCAACGGCCGTCCGGTCTTCCAGCGGCTGATTCTGGATCAGGGCTTCTATCCCGACGGCATCTATACCGCTCCCACCGACGCGGCCCTGCAGCGGGACATCGACCTGTGCATGGATCTGGGCTTCAACGGTGCGCGGCTCCATGAAAAGGTCTTTGAAGAGCGGTTCCTCTACTGGGCCGATAAAAAGGGCTATCTGGTCTGGGGAGAAATGGCCAACTGGGGACTGGACACCACCAGCGGCGACGCCCTGACCGCCTTCCTGCCCGAATGGCTGGAGGAGGTGCAGCGGGACTTCAACCACCCCGCCCTTGTGGGCTGGTGCCCCTTCAACGAAGTGTGGCAGGATGAAAAAACCCGCGCCCTGCCCGACAGAAAGGTCATGGCGGCGGTCTGGCAGGCAACCAAAGCGCTGGATCCCACCCGTCCCGTCATCGACAGCAGCGGCGGCTTCCATACCGTCACCGACATCTACGACATCCACGATTATGAGCAGGAACCCGATGCCTTCCGGGCCAAGCTCGAACCCATGTGCCATGGCGGCAAGCCCTTCGATCCCTTCCCCGACCGGCAGAAATACGAGGGTCAGCCCTACTTCGTCAGCGAATACGGTGGCACCTGGTGGAATCCCAATCATGATACCCAGAACAACTGGGGCTACGGCATGCGCCCCGATAGCGAGGAGGAAGTGCTGCGCCGCTTCGCCGGGCTGACCGCCGCCCTGCTGGATAATCCCAAAATCTGTGCCCTCTGCTACACCCAGCTGACCGATGTGGAGCAGGAGCAGAACGGCCTGTACGCCTACGACCGCAGCCGCAAGTTCTCCGACCATATTTATGACGGCTTCCGGGCCGCCATGAGCGCCAAAGCGGCCATCGAAAAATAACATTTTCTGCGAAAAACGCTCTCCCTCCCGGTTGAACGGTATGACCCGCTCAGCCGGGATTTTCTCTTCGGAGGTGCTGATATGCGCAAATTGCTTTCAGAACTGATTTCCGGAATCTGGAACTGCTGTTTTTCTCCGCTGACCTATGCGCTGTTCAATCTGTTTCTGCTGTTCAGCTGGAGTATCCCGCTGCTGTTTGATGAACCGAACTCCCTGTATTATCCCTGGATGGATCTGATACTCAGCGGAAAGGCGCAGCAGTACCTCTTCTGGGTCGTGGCCGTGATCTGGTACGGCTTCTCCACCCTGCTGTCCATTTTCTGCGGCAGAACCCTGTTCCGCCAGATGATGCTCAGCATTTTCGTCCTGCCGACGCTGTCCGGGCTGCTGAAGCTGGCGCAGGACAGCCCTCTGTGGGCTGCGGGACTGCCGCTGCTGGGCCTGGCGGCGGCCTTCCTCTGGCGTCCGGTCATGGAGACGCAAAACAGCCCCAGGGGCGGACAGGCCGCTCCCAGCCTTCGTATGCAGCGGAATATTCTGCTGCGCCGGATCGAAACCGTGCTGCTCTGCCTGCTGCTGGTCTTTCCTCTGAACCGGCTCGGAAGCCGTCTTCCCTCTCCTGTCAGTGCCAACGTTCAGGCCGCCGTCACCGACAACAGCATCTGCATCACCGAAGAAAGCTGGGACGCTTTGCACAACGGGGAACGGATCCAGCTGCTGCGGCTGGTACTGGAGCAGGAATGCCGGCAGGCCGGCATCGAGGTGCCGCGGCTGATTCCCGAAGCTCTTCCGGAAAACACGCTGGCCACCTTTCAGCGGAGGGAGTATACCATCAGCATCGACCGGTCCGTTCTGTCCGGCAGCACCGCCCTGAAAACCCTCTGGTGCCTGCTGCACGAGTTCCGGCACAGCTGGCAGCACACCCTCGCCTGCATGGCCGACCTGAGCGCCCTTCCGGAAGACCAGCAGCAGCTGGCACTGGACTTCCGGAAGAATTTTGAACACTATCAGTCAACAGACTCCGACGGATACGAAGCCTATCAGAACCAGCTGGTGGAGCAGGACGCCCGGCAGTACGCCTCTGAACATGTTTTCCTCTATTACGGCGGAGCCTGAATCCTTCCCATCTTCTGCGGCAGCCGCTGCGGAGGATGGGATTTTTCGCAAAAAGATTTTCAATATAATAATGGAGAATCTGTTGAAAAAGCGAAATTTACTGCTATAATGATAGCGAAGCAGTTACAAGCTTTCCATCAAAGCGCTGAATCTGAAAGGAGTGAAAGCGTGAATACCTGCAACATCATGCATTTTGGCGCCAAAGGCGACGGCATCGCAGACGACACTGCCGCACTGGAGCAGGCGCTGGAGGCGGCCCGGGAGACCGGCTGTCTGGAGATTCCCGCCGGTACCTACCGCATCCGTCCCGTCCGGATTCCCGGCCATATCACGATCCGCGGAAACGCTTCCTGGGGGTACTCCGCCTGGGGCTACGAAAACAACAAGAAAAAGGAAGGCCCGCCCACCGATCCGATGATCAACGGCAATACCGTCTTCATTCCCGCATCGACGGACGGAGAGGCCCTCTGGGATCTGACCGGCGCCTGCGGCACCCGGATCATCGGACTGTCCTTTGACGGTCTGCTGATGGGCGACCAGTTTCACGGTCTTCTGGCAAAAGCCTCCGGCTGCGTGCAGAATCTGGTGCTGGAGGACGTGCGGGTCTGCCATTTCTCCGGCGGCGGCCTGAAGTTCTCCGGCGCGAGGAGCTTTGCCCTGCGCAGAAGCCTGATCATCTCCAATACCGGACACGCCCTGGAGGTCACCGATGCCCACGACGGCAGCATCATCGACAATCAGCTGGCCTATAACGGCGGGGCGGGCTTTTTCGGCAGCGGCGGAGAAGGCTTCCTGATCACCGCCAACCGCATCGAGGGCGGCGATCCCGGCGGCGTATATCTGGAAAACGCCTCATCGGTCACCATGAACGGCAACTCCTTCGACTCCTGTCGGGGCCCGGCCATCACCCTGCTGGGCTGCACCTCCTGCGCCGCGGCCGGCAACATGGCACGGCTCTGCGGACGGATCCATACCGACGACGGCAACACCCTCTTCCGGCTGGAGCGCTGCCGGGGTCTGACCGTCACCGGCAATTCCCTGTGGGGCTGGCCCAGACTGGCCGGCTACGAGCGGATGACCTGGTACGGCATGGTCGTCCGGGAGCTGGAGGACGCCGTCATCGCCCAGAATACCCTGCAGGATCCCTCCAACCGGGAGCTGATCCGGGATTACGGCGGACATGTCCGCACCCTCATCGACCAGAACATGGGACGGGTCTACGACCCGGCTTCGGGGGAGAAGACCTATGGCTAACGGAATGGAGCTGAACGCAAGAGCTTTCGGTGCGGCTGGAGACGGCCTGACCGACGATACCGCTGCACTGCAGCAGGCGGTGGATGCCGCTGCCCAAAGCGGCATGGCGCTTTTCCTGCCCCGGGGACGCTACCGGATCCGCTCGCTTCGGATTCCCGACCACCTGACCCTGTTCGGGCAGTCCGCCTGGGGATATGTGGAGCGGAAGGATCCGCCTCCCGGCCGGGCCGCCGACCCGGAGGGAGCGGGCAACACAGTTTTGATCGCGGCGGACGGCGATGCACCGGCCATGCTGGTGCTGGACAAGGCCTTCGGCACCCGGATCACCGGCCTTTCGCTGGACGGCGGCGGGCTGGGCAGGGCCCTCTGCGGCATTGCGGCAAAGGAGGGCGGCGCTCTCTGCTTTGAGGATGTACGGATGCAGCGGCTGACAGGAGCCTGCCTGTCTCTGGAGGGCACCGACGGCTTTGCGGTGCGCCGCTGCCTGCTGATTCACAATGAGAGCCACGCCGTTCAGCTGGAAAAAGCCCAGAACGGCATCATTCTGGACAGTCAGCTTTCCTATAACCGGGGAGCGGGCCTGTACGGCCGGGACGCAGACCGGCTGCTGGTCATCGCCAACCGCATTGAGGGCGGCTGCCCCGGCGGCGTTTATCTGGACGTAACCAGCGGCGTCACCATCAATGGCAACTCCTTCGATACCGCCTATGGGCCGGCTGTCACACTGCTGCGCACCACGGGCGGCTCGGTCACCGGCAACATGACCCGGCTCTGCGGACATGACCAGCAGGGCGTCATGGATGCCCATATCCGGCTGGGAGACGCCCGGGGCGTCACCGTTTCGGGCAACAGCTTCTGGGGCTGGCCGGATCTGCGGACCAACCCGTGGCTGGCGCTGTACGGCATTGTGGGAGAAAATCTCACCGACTGCGTCATTACCGGGAACAGCATGTTTGAAAGCTGCCGGGAGGAGATGGTTTCCCTCCGCGGCGTCAACCGGAATGTCCTCGTCCGGGACAATGCAGGCAGGGTCTGCCCCTGGACGCCGCCGGAAGCTCCGGCCCATGGATAACCGCTTCAGTTTTGTACAGACAGGAGGAACAACTATGTCTTATCTCAATATCCGCGATTTCGGCGCCAAAGGCGACGGTAAAACCGACGATACCGCCGCGCTGCTGGCCGCCATGGAGCAGGCCACCCGGGAAAACGGCACCGTCTATTTCCCCATGGGCAATTACATGATCCATCCGGTCAAGGTGCCCAGCCATATCACCCTGATGGGCAATTCTTCCTGGGGCTACAGCGACCGCCCGGATGAAACCGGCGCTCCCGCCGACCCCGGCTATATGGGCAACACCGTCCTCACCGCCCTTTCCGGCGACGCCAATGCGCTGCTGGATCTGGACGGCTGCCGCGGCACCCGGATCATCGGCCTGTCCCTGGACGGCCAGAATCTGGGCGAATGCATGCACGGCATCTACTCCCGCCACCGGGGCGTGGAGCAGAACAACTGCTATGAGGACTGCCGGATCACCCGCTTCACCGGCTGCGGCCTGAAGATGGACTGGGTCTGGGTTTTCGCCATCCGCCGCTGCATCATCATCGGCAACCGGCTCCACGGCATCGATGTCGACCGGGGCTATGACGGCTGGGTCATCGACAACCAGATCTCCGCCAACGGCAAAATGGGCATCAACGCCGGCCCCGGCATGGTCTGCTATACCGGCAACCGGATCGAATGGAACCGGGAGGGCGGCATCTTCTGCGATGACACCCAGAACATCAACATCACCGGCAATTCCTTTGACCACAATTTCGGCCCCGGCATCTGGTTCAAAAACTCCAGAGCCAGCGCAATCAGCGGCAACATGAGCCGCAACGACGGCAGCGGACGCACCGACGATACCAGCTGTGCCTTCCTCATCGAGGACAGCCAGGGCATCTCCCTGACCGGCAACACCGTCTGGTGCTGGCCTCACCGGGAGCTCTCCGAAGCGGGACACACGGCGGACAGCACGCCCTATTACGGCATCGTCGCCAGAAACCTCACCGACTGCGTCATCTCCGGCAATGCGCTGCACGGCTGCGCCAGCCGGGAGGTCATCCGGGACGGCGGCGGCCATCTGCGCACCCTGATCTCCGGCAACGTGGGCAGCACGTTTGAGGAATAAGGAACCATAACAAAACAATATGCTCCCTGCAGAGCAGAAACCCGAAACGGTAAAGGCTTCGGGTCTGCCTGCAGGGAGCATTGTTATGACAAAGAAGAAGCGAACTCAGGCGGTTTCTCTTTATTCCGCTTCGCTTTGCAGGAGCTTTCGCACCTGCTCGCTGTATTCGGGATAGACCAGATAGGTCTGGCCGTCGATGACCAGCACATCCCGGCGCTCCTCGCTGATATAGTGGTCGCTGGAAGCAGCCAGCAGCGTATTGACAACGCTGACAGGCAGCTCCACATAACCGTCGTTTTCTTTTCTCCAGTCCCAGTCGGCCCACTGTCCGGCAAAGTGGAAGAAGCTGCAGTCCGGGCTTCCCGTCCGCTTCCGGGCTTCATACTCCTTCTCCGTCAGCAGCAGCACCTGACAGGTCATACCCTCCGGATCCTCATAGGCAATCTCCTTATCGCCGCTCAGCACAGCGCCCTCACTCTCCGGCTCGCCGAACAGCTCTCCCAGCTCCAGATCGATGCCAAGCTGCTTCAGAAAGGCCAGCGTATGAATATCGGAGGCGTAAATATTCATCGTATAGCTGCTCAGATCTGCCTTGCGCATTTCCCTCAGGTTGGTATAGCTCGGATAGAGACGCATTTTTCCCAGCGGAGCTGAAGCGGGGTGAGTATTCCAGTCCACAGACCGCTGCTGCAGATCCTTCACCATCTCTCCGGCCAGCTTTTCCGCCGTGGCGGAATCCATTTCCATATACCGACTGTCTCCGAGGCTGCGGGTCAGATCAAGCTGCCAGAAATCCAGCTGCTGCATGGTGCCGGACGCGGCAGTCGAAGCCAGATCCGCCCACTGAAGGAAGCGGTAAGCCTCGCTGCCGGCCGCCTCATACAGCGGTCTGGTCAGGGCCAGGGGCACATTCCGGTAGCAGCGGGTCACCGTGCGCCCGTCGATCATATGGTAGGTGAGCCGAACGGTACAGCTGCCGTACTGCCAGGGAGAGGCGCTGCCGTCGTCAAAGGCGTACCGCTCATACCCGTCCTTCAGCCCCGATCCGGTACTGGCTTCCCAGTCGTAATCCTCAATGGCCTTCTGGTTGTCCAGAATCTGCCCGTGGGCCTTCAGCACCCGGCTGATATTTTCCCTGTCCGTCATGGAGAACATCTGAGACAGATACTCCTCCGCCCCCACATTCCAGCTGACCTCCACCGAGCGAACGCCCGACTCCACCGGCAGATGCTGTTCATAGCCAAAGGTGCCGCTGAGGACCGCCACACCGAAGAACATGGCCACCGACACCACGGCGCCCACGCTCACCAGCGCTGTCTCCCTGATGCCGCTGAAGCCCCGGTTGCGGATGGTGTCCAGAATGAAATAGCCAAGCACGCCCACGATGACCCCCACCCAGATGGGCAGGTCAATACTCTCAAACAGCAGCCAGGTGCCGATGCCCGCCGTGATGGAGATCAGCAGAGCGGCAATGTAAGACAGCGGCCGGAAGGCAAAGCTGCTGCCGGCGGACTCGCTTCTCCGTTTCCGGTACAGCACCATGCCCGACACCAGCGTCACCAGAATGGTCACGGCCAGCTGCCAGAAGCCGCTCCAGACCACCGTGCTGCCCGCCACCATGTCCACCAGCATATAGCAGGGGGAAA
>JAQXNQ010000238.1 GCA_029098085.1 Oscillospiraceae bacterium | reverse complement strand
CTGGTCAGCACCCTCAATGTCCCCATTCTGATTCTGCTGATGCCGGTATGGTCCCGGTTCCTGAGACGGTATTCCTGGCTGAAGACCTGCAATGTCTCGATCCTACTGTATGCGTTCCATTACATTCTGCTGGCGCTGGTCAACAGGGGCAACTACGTCTGGCTGTACCCGTTCACGCTGATTTATGCTTATGTGCTGGCGGCGGGCATCAACCTGTCCTTCTCCAACATTCCGTACATCAATATTCCCAAGCAGAATCAGACCCTTTTCATCGGCTTCTATTCCACCATGACCAATCTGGGCGCCCTGCTGGGCGTTACCTTCGGCCGTCAGCTGGTCACCCTCACCGAGGATGTGACCATTCTGGGCGCCGGCAACAAGCAGCTGCTGGTCTTTGTGGTGGGTGTGCTGATGATTCTGGGCTCCGGCGGCATCTTCCTGCTGCGGAGAGGGGTTAAGGAAGAGTAAGCGAATCGTCCCTTTACCTTGCGTTAAGTTTGGGTGATGTCATCTGCCGGCTTTGCTGCGGACAACTTCTCAGTATGGTATGATGAACCCGACAAACTGGAATTTGAGGAAAAAATTATGAGTATAACAGTTAACATATACTACTCCGGCAAAAATGGTGCTGCCCGTAAGTTTGCCGAAGAAATGACGACAAGCGGCAATGTTGCTGCGATTCGGGACGAAGAAGGAAATCTTCAATATGAGTATTTCTATCCCATGGAGGATACCGAAACGGTTCTGCTGATTGACAGTTGGGAAAATCAGGATGCTATTGACGCGCATCATCGCACACCGATGATGCAAAAGATCATTGAGCTTCGTGATAAATATGATCTGCATATGAAGGTTTTTCGGTTTGTTTCGGACGATGTGCCCCAAGCAGACAGTTCGTTCATTCGGAAATGAGAAAATAGCACCAACGACTTCCGGTTTATCGGCCAGTTCCTCTTTAAAACGTCCCTGCTGAAGCCATTTCAATCCCCTGTTGCGCACATTGCCCCAAAACAAACACAAAGGACGCCTCTCAGCCGGGGCGTCCTTTTCGTATTCTGCAGCCGCTGCTTAACTCTCCGCGCTGTATGCCAGCACCTCAAATTCAATGCGGGTCGTCAGGGAGGTCAGGGAGGCGGCCCGCTGCTGGCCCTCCTGGGAGGTTTTGTAATAGTAGGGCGTCATTTGGAACAGGCTCATGATCTCTTCACTGCTCCGGAGGGTGATTTGCCCGGCCACTGGTGTGGACGAAAGAAACCGGAAGCCCTCCAGCGGATAATCCTTGACCTCATTTTCATAGGGATGGTCGTAAACCGCTTCCTTCAGCTCCCACAGATGCCGCCGTCCCGGAATGGCCAGCAGCATGATGCCGCCCGGACAGAGCACCCGCCGGAATTCTTCGCCGCAATAGGGGGCAAAAACCTCGGTCAGCAGCTGACAGCTTCCATCCGCCGCCGGCAGATGAAACACGCTGGCGGTGGCAAAATGGACATCCTTCCGCCGCCTGGCTGCCTTGTCCAGCGCGAATTTGGAGATGTCCACGCCGTATACCTCCGCCTCTTTTCCCGCCTGCACCAGCGCCTCTCCCATCAGAGCTGTATAGTATCCCTCGCCGCAGCCCACATCCAACAGCCGGCCGCCCTGGGGAAGATACTGCACGGCCGCCCGGCAGAGGGCATCCGCCAGCGGACGGTAATACTCCCGGTTCAGAAATGCCTGACGGGCAGCCACCATCAGCTTGTTGTCGCCGGGGAGCTTTGCGTGCTTATCCCCGGGCAGCAGCAGATTGACATAGCCGCTGCGGGCTCTGTCAAAGCTGTGGCCCCTGGGACAGAACCAGCGGTTCGGCTCTTCAGAAAGGGGCGCGCCGCAGGACGGACAGATAAAAATCATGACGGTTCCTCCGTTTCGCAGATATAACGTATCAGTTTTTATTGTACCATATCTGCTTCAGAAAGGAAAGTCCCGGCTTTTCTCCGTAGGGAGGCTTCAAAATCAGCTGAAGGCATAGCTGATCATATTCTCATACAGCGCGCAGTCCCCGACAGGGCCGCCCGCGCGCAGATCGATCAGCGGACCGGTCAGCAGCTCCCGCAGCTCCTTTTCCGTAGCTGCTTCCAGCTTTTCCGCCGGAACAACCGTAATCAGGCCAGCCTGCTGCAGCAGAGAAACGCCAAACAGCAGCTGCCCGCCCTCCGCCGTTAAGAGCATGGTGTGCTGTCCGCGGCCCAGCAGCGCACGCTCCACCTCTTCCGCCTGAGCAGTGTTATCCGTCAGGATCACAAAAGGCGTCTGCCCCAGCCGTCTGGCACGGACAGCCGGCGTCACGGTCTGCTCCTTCCGCTCCCGGGCGTCAAAGATTCTGTCGATCACGCCGCAGGCACTGGTGGCGTTGGTGATCCGGTCGATCAGGATCAGCTCGCCAAGGGTTCTGTGCCGCGCAAACAGATCCGCCGCTGCAGGCTGGGCAAGCTCAATCACGCAGCTGGCGATTTCGTTCTTCTTCAGCTGGGACGCCGCCCGATGCTCGCCGATATTGACATCCACCACATATCGGATTTCAGCGACCGTTCCGGGAAGCAGCTGGGTGCCCACCTTGACAAGCATCCCCCGGCTCCCGGACAGCAGATCGTCATCCATCCACAGGAGGGTGGCCTCGAAACGGCTGGTAATCGGGAGAACCGTATCCCGAACCAGCACGCAGCCTCTGGAAATATCCACCTCCCGGTCCAGCTGAACCGTAACAGGCTGACCTGCCTGCGCCTCCGAAGCAGAGCGGTCTCCCACCAGAATGGCCTTTACTCCGGCCTGGGTACCGCTGGGCAGAACCGTCACCCGGTCGCCGATCCGAAGGGTACCCGATTCGATCCGTCCCTGAAAGCCCCGGAAGGTGTGATCCGGTCGGCAGACCCGCTGCACCGGCAGGTAAAAGCCCTCTTCCCGGCGCCCGTCATCCGTTTCCACCGTTTCCAGATAGGGCAGCAGCGCGCCGCCGTCATACCAGGGCATGTTCGGGGAATCCGAGGTTACATTGTCTCCCTCTGTGGCGGAAAGCGGAATGATCTTCACCTGCTCCAGCGAAAGCTCCTGCCGGAGGGATTCAATCTGCGCCCGGATCTCCCTGAACCGTGCCTCACTGTAGTCCACCAGATCCATTTTGTTGACGGCGAAGACAAAGGAGCGGATACCCATCAGGGCACAGATCCGGGCGTGGCGGCGGGTCTGCACCAGAACGCCCTGCGAGGCGTCCACCAGAATCACTGCCAGATCCGCAAGAAGCGCCCACCGCCATATTGCGGGTGTATTCCTCATGGCCGGGCGTGTCCGCCACAATGAAGCTGCGGCGCTCGGTGGTGAAATACCGGTAGGCCACATCGATGGTGATTCCCTGCTCCCGCTCGGCCATCAGGCCGTCCAGCAGCAGCGAGTAGTCCAGCTTGCCGCCCCGGGAGCCCATCCGGCTGTCCAGCTCCAGTGTCTTCTCCTGATCGGCGTACAGGAGCTTGGCGTCGTACAGAATATGTCCGATCAATGTGGATTTTCCGTCATCCACACTGCCGCAGGTGATAAATTTCAGAAGGCCTCCGGCCGCTTTTTCCTGTCCCATTAAAAATACCCCTCCCGTTTTCTCTTTTCCATGCTGCCCTCGCCGCCGTCCTTGTCGATGACCCGGCTGGTGCGCTCCGAAG
>JAQXNQ010000237.1 GCA_029098085.1 Oscillospiraceae bacterium | reverse complement strand
TCACGCGAAAGCTGCAGCTCAGCGCAGCTAAGCGCGAACCTCTTACGAGCTTCTTGCGGACTGGTACCACTCATCGACCTTTGCCAAGGATTATGGGTCAAGGGGCTTGCTCCTTGCGGGTCCTCGACACAGCCTTCGGCCTTAGTCTGGCAGAGCCCGTGTCGCCTCGGTATGACCTTTGGTCAAACCTTCCGCAGAGCGCGAAATTCTGCTCCTCCGCGCCCTGTCGTATACCAACAACGTCCAAAGGGAGCACTCACGCGCAAGAACGCTTGCGTTCTTGCAGCTTTCCGCTTGCGGAAAGCGATGTAGAGCCGCAAGATTCTTCTTAGAGACCCCATGCCCGATTCCATCGGGCATACGCATTTCTTCCGTTTTGTGCAACTTTTTCCTGAAAACTACTTTTTCGACAGTCTGACCGGAGCAAAGCCTTTTCGGGTTTTGCTCCGGTTTTTTCGTGCGAATGATTATTTCTCCGGCCTGTGACCATACTGCTGAGAGAACTTGCGGTGGGTGCGGCTCCGGCAGAGGCCTTGAAGGCTTTCTGTTTCGGACAAGGAATCATTGGCACCCCTGAATCAGACTGAAAGGAGACGCTGCATGGATTCGATCTGGAACCAGACGGCCAGTCTGCCCCGTTTCCCTGCCCTGAAGGGAGAAGTCAGAACCGGGGTGCTGATCATCGGCGGCGGACTGACGGGGCTGCTGTGCGCCCATTACCTGCAGCGGGCGGGCATCGACTGCGTCATCGCGGAGCAGGGGCGGATCTGCGGCGGAACGACCGGCTGCACTACCGCCAAGGTCACCGCCCAGCACGGCTTCTTCTGCGCCAAAATGCGGCGGCAGCTGGGCAGTGAGGCGGCAAAGCTGTATCTGCAGGCCAATCTGAACGCCGTCGCCGCATACCGCCGCCTCTGCCGGGAAATTTCCTGCGACTTTACGGAGGAAGACTCCTTCGCCTATTCGCTGGAGGATCGGACTGCCGTGGAGGAGGAGCTGCAGGCACTGCAGGAGCTGGGCTACCCGGCCCGGCTGGCGGAGCACCTTCCCCTGCCCATCCGCACGGCGGGCGCCGTCTGCTTTCCGGGACAGGCCCGGCTGCACCCGCTGAAGCTGGCCGCAGTTCTCACAAAGGGACTGACCATCTACGAGCATACCCCGGTGCTGCAGTGGGACGGCCGCCGCGCCCTCTGCGAAACCGGCGTCATCCGGGCGGACAGGGCCATCATCGCCACCCATTTTCCCTTTCAGAATCTGCGGGGCGGATATTTTATCAAGCTTTACCAGCAGCGGCACTACGTGCTGGCGCTGGAAGGTGCGCCGCCGCTGCAGGGCATGTATGCGGACGGCTCCGGAAACGGGCTGTCCTTCCGGCAGGCAGGCTCTCTGCTCCTGCTGGGAGGCGGGGCGCACCGCACCGGAAAGCCGGGAGGCGGCTGGCAGGAGCTCAGGCGGTTCGCTGCAGAGCATTACCCCGGCAGCAAAGAGGTCTGCCGCTGGGCGGCGCAGGACTGCGTCAGTCTGGACGGCGTGCCCTATATCGGCCCCTTCACCGCAGGCTCGTCCCATACCCTGACGGCGTCCGGCTTCGGCGGCTGGGGCATGACCGGCGCCATGACCGCTGCCCTGCTGCTCACCGACCGGATTCTCGGAATACCCAATCCCTTCGCGCCGGTTTTCTCTCCCCGGAGAAGCATCTGGCACCGGCAGCTGGGGCTGAACCTGCTGGAATCCGCCGGGCACCTGCTGCTGCCCAAAGTCCCCCGCTGCACCCACATGGGCTGCGCCCTTCGGTGGAATGCCGCCGAACGCAGCTGGGACTGCGCCTGTCACGGCTCCCGGTTTGGCGAAGACGGACAGGTACTGGAAAACCCGGCCGGGAAGCATCTGCCCCGACCGCCGAAGCGCCCCTGAGCCCTTACCCCTCCCGTTCCCCGATCAGGGCCATCAGCTCCTCCAGCAGCCGCAGCCGATCCCGGTCAGACAACCCGGGCTGACGGATCCGGTTTTCCATGACGCCAGCGTAAAACCTGCCCAGCGCCCGCCGGACGGCAGCGGTATCCTGCTCCTTACCGGGACAGATCTGCAAAGCAGGCGGCTCTTTCTTTCCCATCTTGCTCCCTCCCTGCCCTCAGCCTATGAACCGGAAGACCAGTTCATGCCGGACGGCTCATATACTGAGGTGAGGTGATGGTATGCCGTCAATCAGTCAGCAATCCCCCCTGCCGAACCGATTCTTTATCTACAGCCGCAAATCAGTCTGCAGCGGCAGAGGCGAAAGCGTGGAAAATCAGGTGGAGATGTGCAGACAATATATTGAGGCCAAATTTCCCGGCACGGCGAGGGAGAATATTTTCGTCTACGAGGACGAGGGCTTCTCCGCCAAAAACACCGACCGGCCCCAATTTCAGCAGATGCTGCGGGACATTCCGCTGAAGCGGCCGGGGTACATCGTCTGTTACCGGCTGGACCGCATCAGCCGCAGCGTCAGTGACTTTTCCGCTCTGATCGAAGAGCTGAACCGCCGGGGCATCTCCTTTATCTGCATCCGGGAGGAGTTCGACACCTCCCACCCCATGGGCAAGGCGATGATGTACATCGCGTCGGTCTTCGCCCAGCTGGAGCGGGAAACCATCTCGGAGCGGGTGCGGGACAATATGCGGCTGCTGGCCCGCTCCGGCCGGTGGCTGGGCGGCACCCCGCCCACCGGCTACCGCACCGAGCAGTGTCGGGAGACCCTGCCGGACGGCCGGGTCCGGCTCTGCTGCCGCCTGATCGAGCAGCCTGACGAGCTGAAAACCGTCCTGCTGCTCTATCAGAAATTTCCGGAACTGGGAAGCCTGTCCGCGCTGCAGCGGGCGCTGGCGCAGCAGGGCATCCGTTCCCGCAGCGGAAAGCCCTTTTCCGTCCCCGGCATCCGGCAGATTCTGCAAAATCCCGTCTACTGCATCGCCGACCGGCAGGCGCTGGACTATTTCACCCAAAGAGGCGCCCAGGTCTGCTTCACCCGGGAGGACTGCGGCAGCGGGCGGGGGCTCATCGCCTATAGCAAGCGGGATTACCGGCAAAGGAGAGCGCCCCGGCAGGAAATGGGCAGCTGGATTCTGGCAGCGGGGCAGCATCGGGGACTGATTCCCGGGCGGCAGTGGACCGCCGTGCAGAAGCTGCTGGCAAAGCCCGCCGGAAACGACTCCGCTGCTCATCCTCATAACGACTACGCCCTGCTGTCCGGGCGGATCCGCTGCACGGTCTGCGGCAGTGCTTTGCTGGCCAAGCGCCGCACCGGCACCGCCGGAGGGAGCTTCGGCTACATCTGCAGGACCCGGCTGCGGTCGGGAGCTTCGGCCTGCAGCTGCCCGGGTCTGAGCGGCCCCCGGACCGACGAGGCGGTATGGCAGGCGCTGCTGCCCTGGCTGCGGGACTGCGAAAGCCCCCTTTCCTTTCTGAAGCCCCTCCGGAAGGAACTCGGCCGGGCGGTGAAGGGCCTTCCCGACAGCCCGACGCCTTCTCCGCCCCGGCAGGAAGAGCTGCGCCGGATGACCCATCAGCTGGCGGAGCCGGAGACTCTTCTTTCCCTGCTCTCCATAGCCGAAAAGCGGCAGCTGCTGGAGCTGCTGATTGATCATATCGACTGGGACGGAGCCGCCCTGCGCATCCATCTTCGCCGGGGAACGCTCCGGGAAGAGGTTCCCCTTTGAGCGGCGGCGGATTCCCGGCGATTCTCTCGCTGATCACCCTGTTCCTGGTGGGCGGTCTCACCGGCCCTGCCGCGGGAGTGATCGGCGCGCTGATGCTCACCGGCGTGCTGATGCTGGGGACGGCCATGACGCTGCTGACCTCCCGGCTGCTGTCGGCGACCCTTCTGAAGGGAACCCCCTCCTCCTTTGCGCTGGAGCTTCCCCCCTACCGCCGTCCCCAGGTGGGGCGGGTGATTCTGCGCAGCATCCTCGACCGCACCGTCCGGTTGCTGGGACGGGCGGTGGTCTCGGCGGCGCCTGCCGGGCTGCTGCTCTGGGTACTGGCCAATGTCAGCCCGGGCGGTGTCACCCTGCTGGCCCGCCTGACCGGTCTGCTGGATCCGCTGGGGCGGCTGCTGGGCATGGACGGCACCATTCTGACCGGATTCCTGCTGGGCTTTCCGGCCAATGAGATCGTCATTCCCATCATGCTCATGGCCTACACCGCCCAGGGCACCCTCTCCGGCGCGGAGGGGCTGCAGCTGCTGGCCGTCCTGACCGCGAACGGCTGGACCCCGGTCACGGCGGTCTGCACCACTTTGTTCTTTCTGATGCACTGGCCCTGCGCCACCACCTGCCTGACCGTCTTCCAAGAGACCCGGAGCTTCAAATGGACGGCGGCGGCCTTCCTGCTGCCCACCCTCTGCGGCATGCTCGTCTGCTTTGTCGTTTCCGGGATTGCGTTTCTGTTTGTTTGAAAGGGAAAAGCCGAACCGGTCGGAAGGTTCGGCTTTTGCTTGTCGATAAAGGCAGTGTCTGTCAGCGGTTTGCACAAACGCAGAACGATGTTTCGTTGGATTGCCAAGGCAAAGAAAGTTTTACCCGAGTTTCCTTCGCTTTCCGCAAGATTCTAACCGGACAGAGC